>NZ_JBEXCW010000092.1:0-28491 GCF_040605435.1 Streptomyces sp. NPDC005574 | reverse complement strand
CGGGCGGCATTTGCCGCCCGCCCCACCGAGCCGTCAAGCGAGGACGACGCCGCAGGCGCTCATCAGCGCAGCTGAACGGGGGGCGCCCAATCGGGGTCGCGGCCGGTGAAAGCGACCAGCCGGTCCAGAGGTGATGCGCTTGCGTCGATGGCGATCTCGGGGCCGAAGGGCATGCCCGGGCCACGGTATTCCGGCTGGATCACACCTTCGAGCACGGTGAGGGCATGCTGGCAGGTGTGCGGGTCCGGATTCCATCGCTGCCCGGTCGCACGGGCCAGGTCCCAGCCGTGGCCGAGCGTTTCGATCAACAGCAGGTCAACGACTACGGAGCCCGGATAGGCGCCCCCCAGCAGCGGAACGTGCACGGTAGCTGTCGCGAGTCCGCCGGCCAGACTCGATCGGATCGTGGCGGTCAGGTGCGCGATCACGGCACTCGGATGGTCGGGGCCCGTGAACACGGACGGGTCGGGCCGCTCGCTGCCGGACGGGTCAGCGAAGGCAGCGTCGAAGTAGGTGAGCCAGCCCAGCAGGTGCCGGCGCAACGTGCTCACGTCGAAGTCGTCGCACGGTGTGGGGAGCTTGTCCTGCTCTGGAGTGATGCCGGGGAACTGGTTAGCCAGGTCTTCGAGTACCGGAAAGATCATGGGACCACTTTCTCTGATAGGTGACTATATCGAGTGTAGTTGACTATCAGCGGTTGGTGATCGGGCAGGGTCTACAGTCATAGGGGTGGTGACACAAGAGTCCGGACGGCGGGCCGAGTACGCGGCTGCGACCCGCCAAGCGATCCTGCTGGCAGCGCGGACACTGTTCGTCGAACGGGGCTATTTCGACACCCGGGTGCAGGACATCGCCCGAGCAGCGCGGGTAGCAGCACCCACCGTCTACGCGGCGGTCGGAGGCAAGAGCGGCTTGCTCCGCACACTCATCGAGGACGGGGTGCGCGCCGCGGAGGCCGGCGGCATCTACGAGCGGATCGCTGCGCAAACCGACCCCGACGCATTGCTGCGCATGCTCGTGGACGGCACTCGCAGCGAGTTCGAGCTCTGGTCGCCGATCATGCGTCAGGCGCTCGCCGCCGCGCCCCAGGACGCCGGCGTCCGGGAGACCGTCGGCGCGGCGCACGACAGCCTGCGCCGCGGATTGCGGGCCACTGCGGCCCGGCTCGGAGAACTGGGCGCACTGCGCACCGGAGTCACCGTCGACGACGCTGCGGATGTGCTCTGGTACTTCCTCGGCAACGCCTCCTACTTCACCCTGACCGACGACTGCCGATGGCCGCTCGACCGCTCCGCCGACTGGCTGCACCGCTGCCTCACCGCCGCGCTGCTCGGCACGTAAGGAAGCGGCCGGCCAGGACCGCACGCTGTCGTGAGCGCGGCGGCCGCGCGACGTGCAGCCACCAGGAACGGCCGGCGCCTCGGCCGCAGACCTCCTTCGACCCGACTCGGCTGACGACCGGCGTCGAAATCCCCGACGGCCCGCTGCGCCCTTTGTCAGCGACAGCGGTCAGTTCACCAACTCGACTCTCGAGGTCACTGTCGGGCGTTTCGACCAAGGCCGTCGGTGTATAGGACGAGGGTGGCTCCGGGCGGGACGGTCGCGCAGGAATGCTCGTAGAGGACATCGCCGACGTTGAGGGGCACGTTTACAGGAGCGGGAAGCGAGCGGACGCCGTCGCCGGGGCCGGCCAGGAGTGAGGTCACCGCCGACCAGCTCCAGGCAGCCTCCCGCGTCGCGGACAGCGCTACCGTGCAAAACCGCTACAACCTCGGCGACCGTTCAGCACAGAACGTGCAGGACTGCTGCGCCGAGCACGGCATCGGGCTTCCCGCTCTCGCCAGACCGAACGGTCCTCTCAAAGCCCTCTCGGAGCAGGTCAACGCCACCCCGTCCCAGCTGGCACTGGCGTGGCTGCGCTCTGGCTGCACACCGCAACCCTGACGCGATCCCCGCCTATGACCCAAACTGGACACGACACCGAGCCGATGGGTCGCGCGTTCGTACTGACGGTGCCGGTCCGCTGAACGGCCATCGCCAGTGCATCAGGCTCACGGGCAGTTCGGGGTGCACGTCGCCCAGCCCGCGGATGCCGCCGCTTCTCATCGGCTCCACCACGTCACAGATGGGAGACCTCTCATGTCTACTGTCAGCACTGCCCGCGTCGCCGTGGTGACCGGAGCGTCCGGTGGCATCGGCCGCGCCGTGGCCGAACGGCTCGCCGGCGACGGCATGAGCGTGCTCGTGGGCTTCTCCGGCAACCCTGGCCGTGCCAAGGAGGTCGTGGACGCGATCACGCAGGCCGGCGGCACCGCAAGCAGCTTCCAGGCCGATGTGGCCGACGAAGACCAGGTCACGGTGCTCTTCGACGAGGCGGAGCAGCGCTACGGCGGCGTTGATGTGGTGGTGAACGTCGCCGGCATCATGCTGCTGTCCCCGCTGGCGGAACTGAAGTTGGACGACCTCGACCGCATGCACCGGATCAACATCCGAGGAACGTTCGTCGTCGACCAGCAGGCCGCCCGGCGCGTCCGCTCGGGGGGCGCGATCATCAACTTCTCCTCCTCCGTGGTGAAGATCGCCCTTCCGGCCTACACCGCCTACGCGGCCAGCAAGGGCGCCGTCGACGCCCTCACCCTGATCCTCGCCAAGGAACTGCGCGGCAGGGACATCACCGTCAACGCCGTAGCCCCCGGTCCCACGGCGACGCCCCTCTTCCTCAACGGCAAGGACCAGGAAACCGTCGACCACCTGGCACACATGTCCCCGCTGGAGCGCCTGGGAGGTCCGTCGGACATTGCCGAAGCGGTCTCTTTCCTCGCCGGCCCCGCCCGCTGGATCAACGGACAGGTGATCTACGTCAACGGCGGCGTCGTCTGAGCCTGCCCCATGCCTTCCCTGCTTACCTGAACCGGAGTGATCGCACCATGTCGAAGAACATCGTCGTCACCGGAGCATCGAGCGGATTCGGCGCCATGACGGCCGCTGCCCTGGCCGACGCAGGCCACACCGTCTACGCGGGCATGCGCGGCACCCAGGGACACAACGCCGACGCCGTCCAACGCACCCACGACTACGCCAAGCGGCACAACGTCGAACTGCGCCCTGTCGAACTCGACGTCTCCCAGCAAGACTCCGTTGACGACGGCATCCAACGGATCTACTCCGAGGCCGGACACCTCGACGTCGTGGTCCACAACGCCGGCCACATGGTGCTGGGCCCCGCCGAGGCATTCACCCCCGAGCAGCTCGCTGAGGTCTACGACGTCAACGTGCTGTCTACCCAGCGGGTGAACCGTGCTGTCCTGCCCCGCTTTCGCCAACGGCGGGACGGTCTGTTGATCTGGGTCGGCTCCAGCAGCACCCGCGGCGGGACACCGCCCTATCTCGCGCCCTACTTCGCGGCCAAAGCAGCCGAGGACTCCCTCGCCGTCAGCTACGCGGCCGAACTTGCCCGCTTCGGCATCGAGAGCACCATTATCGTTCCCGGCTCCTTCACCACCGGCACGAACCACTTCGCTCATGCGGGCCACCCCGCCGGCACCGACATTGCCGCCGCCTACGAAGAGCGCTACGCCGGACTGCTGGACCAGGTCTCGGCCCGGCTGGCCGAGCTCGCTCCGCCGGATGCCGACCCCCTGGAAGTAGCCCGGCAGATCGTGCAGGTGGTCGGCCTGCCGAAGGGTACGCGTCCCTTCCGCGTCCACATCGACCCCGCCAACGACGGCGCCGAGGAAGTCAACAAGGTCGGCGACCGCATCCGCGAGGAGTTCTACGCGCGGATCGGGCTGAGCGATCTGCTCCACCCGAGCGCCGACCACTGACCCACCCCGCCCTGGCGGTCACCCGGCCACCAGGGCCACGGGAGAAGGGCGCAGGCCGGGGGAGTGGTGAGGTGGTCTGCGGTGGCTTCCGGCTCCAGGGCGCCCGCCCCGTCCGGCGACAGTGGGTTCGCGCGGCCGGCGGAGGTCGCTGCGGCGCGCTCCGCATCGCAGGCTGGGCGGACCCCCGTGCCGAGGCGTACTTCTTCCGCTCCGGCTCCGCAGTGGTGTGGCTGGGCGTCCTGCAGGAACCTGCGTCGCACCTGCTGATGCCGGACGGGGCGGCCGACGGACGGTGGCGGCCGCCCCGTTCCTCGACCACGTTGCCGCCGCCGACCTGGCCGCCGCCCGCACCTGGCTGAACGAACCGGCCCACAGGGGCGCCCCCGGGGCGCCCCCGGCGTCCTGCGGGCCCAGCAGCGCCGCCACCGGCCGGCTCACCCTGGACGCGCTGCTGGGCCTGGCCGTACGCCACTGGGACGCCGCCGAGCTCCAGCCCCGGTGTCCGGGACAGGGGCAGTCCCGAGGTGGGCGCGACGCTGCGCCTGGCGGCCCGGTGGGTCCGCGCGGTCCCGCGCGCCGAGTGGACGGGGCAGTGGATCGCTTTGGTGGAGGGAAGGCTGACCGGCGCGGTCGAGGACGAGCACACCGGTTACCTGGCGCTGCATGCGGTCGCCGAGCGCGTGAGGGCCCAGATGAGGGCCGCCGACCTCCGCGACGGCGACGCCACCGCGCGCCACACTCCCCTGAAACTGTCGCCGTGCGTAAGAATGGAGTGCTGATGGAAAAGGGGTCGGCAGATTGACTCACCCATGACTGAATCCCGCCCGGAACAGTCGTCCGGTCCGGGCCCGGATGAACCTCTCCGGCTCAGTGCCGCTGGCGCGGCTGCATCAGCCTGGATCACGGTACTGACCACCGAGCACTACAACATGCAAACCCAGCGCGCCGCCACGATCAGCGAAGCCAACGGACGGGCCAGCATCTTCCTCGGAGCCCTGTCAGCCGGTCTCATCGCTCTCGGCTTCTACGGTCACGCGGGCCACAGCGCAGGCACCACCACCTTCTACACACTGGTGCTGTCGTCACTGGCTTTTCTGGGCGTGGTCACCTTCGTCCGCTGCCTGGAAATCTCCATTGACGACTGGCAGTTCATTGGTCGTATCAGCAAATTGCGCGCCACATATGCGGAGTTGGTTCCCGAACTGGCCGACCTGCTTCTCGTCACGGCCGGCGCCGAGCAGGCGGTGGCCATGTTGACGCCGCGCCGACAGCCCTTTCAGCGGATGCTCAGTGTTGCGGGCAGTATCGGCGTGATCACGAGCGTCGTCATCGGCGCCGACGTCGGCGTCCTGGCCTACGGTCTGCGCGCCCCACTCGCTGCCGCTCTTCCTGCGGGCGTAACGACCGGAATCATTGCCCTTTTCGCGAGCGTCCGCTTTCAAAGCTCGCGCTGGAAGGGGGCTTCCGCCGCCGCCGCTTCTCACCCCAGCATCCAGACCGGAGAAGGAGCCTCCTATACGTGACCAAGCCATTCGAGCCGCGCCGATGAATTGATCCAAGGCGGGGACCTACCTGCGAAAGTGCGCGGCATCCGATGCACTCCCAGAACTTGCCGACCAGGTCGCCAACCGCAAATGGCGCCACCGGAGCCGGATCCGGCCTGGGGGAGGCCGGAGCCAAGCGGCTGGCCCGCGCGGGCGCCAAGCTCGTGGTCGCGGACCGCAACCTGGACAGGGTCGAGCGGGTGGCGAAGGAGATCAACGGGGCCTGAGGCGACGCCACACCGTTCGCCGCCGACGTCAGTGTCTCGAGGAGCGCACCACCGACCTGGGGCACAGCCACCACATCCAAAGCCGCGCGGCGCTGAGCGAGGGGCAGCGCGACTGCACTGCCCCTCGCTCATTCCCGACGTCTACCAGGGCACTTCCCCGTGCTCGTCCTGGAAGGTGCCTGTGGGACCGTTCGCGTCGAGCGTCGCCAGGCGTACGACGACCCGGGCGCTCTCCTCCGGCGCCCTTCCGATCCCGAATGCCGCGGTCAGGTCGGTCGCGGTGGTGCCGGGCTCGACCGCGTTGAACTTGATGCCCGGCTGGGACTTGGCGTATTGCACCGTCAGCATGGTGGCGGCGGCCTTGGACGCGGAGTAGAGGGGCAACGGCAGGTTGAACTCGGGTCGCTCGGGATTGGTCACGGCCCAGAACGACCCGGCGCTGCTCGAAACGGTGACCACGGTGGGGTTCGCGGATTTCCGCAGCAGGGGAAGGGCCGCCTCGGTGACGCGCAGCAGACCCACCGTGTTGGTGTTGAAGACATGGAGAGCCGTGGGGCCGTCGATCGGTCCGTCCCCCAGGATGCCGGCGTTGTTGACCAGGACGTCGAGCCGGCCCTCGGCCGAGTCGATCGTCGCCAGCGCGCTGTTCACCGACGCGTCGTCGGTCACGTCGAGCTGCACGAATCGCGCACCCAGCTCCGCTGCGGCCTTTTCACCTCGCTCGACATCACGAGCACCGATGTAGACGGCGTGGCCCAACTCCAGAAGCTGCCTGGCGGTCTCGTAGCCGATGCCCTTGTTGGCTCCGGTGACAAGTGTGACGGTCATGCGTTTCCCCTCGGAATGTGTGGCCCGGCTGGGCCGGTAAGAGCGCTGAACGCGGCTGGTCGTATGCGGGCGCCCTCGGCTCGGCGCGGCGCACGGCCTGTTCTGCGAGTCGCTGACGTCGGTCGCGGAGGTCAGCCGGTGAGCTGCCGGAGCAGTTCGCCGGCGTCGTGCAGGGCCGTCATGTGCACGAACCGCCCGTCGCGGACCTGATAGATGGCGTACTCGACGATCTCGAACGAGGCGCCGGTGGGAGCCACGCCGAGCCACTCCTTGACCGGAGTGCCCGTGTTGACCAGACGCGCCGCCAGACGGTCACCGTCGAAGAGCAGTTCCTTGAGCTCCCAGTGGAGGTCCGGAACCGCGTCCACGTCGTGCTTCTGCACCGCGAGGAGATCCTCCCGGGTGGCGGGCTCGCCGTTCAGCGTGGTCCGGTCGTTGATGAACTCGTCCATACCATCGAACTTGTGGGCGTTGAGCGCCTCGATATAGCGCAGGTAGAACGCGCGCAGATCACTGTCCGACATCGGATGACCTTCCTGTGGGGCGGCCAGAGGGGCAGCCGCGACCTCGAAATCGCGTGCTGCCGGGCCGAGTTCGGTGATGAGGTTCTTCAGCGAGTCCGGCCCCGTGAGTTGGCGACGACGACTTCGCATCCGCTCGCTGTTGCCGCACGGGTGATCTGGCTGCTGACATCGCCTGCGGCGATGATGCCGATTGTTGTCATAGGTGGTTCCGCTTCGGGACATGACGAGGAACTTCGTCGGTCGGGCGCCTACGCCCGTGCCGCGTAGCGCTCAGATCTGGTTCAGGCCGCCGTCGACGTACAGGCTCGAACCGGTGATGAAGCTGCTCTGCTCGGAGGCGAGGAAGGTCACGGCGGCGGCGATCTCCTCCGGCCTCCCGAGGCGGCCCAGCGGCACACGGGCGGCCAGGTGCTCCTTGAACTGCTCGGGTGCGGGGGTGAGCGCCGAGAGGGCAGGGGTGTCGGTCGGTCCGGGCGTGACCGTGTTGACCCGGATGCCGCGTGCCTTGAGTTCGTTGGCCCAGGTACGGGCGAACGAGCGGGTGGCGGCCTTGGACGCCGCGTACACGCCGAGGCCCTCATCGCCGACGTCCACGTTGGTGGAGCCGTTCAAGATGACCGAGGCGCCGTCGTTGAGCAGGGGCAGGGCCTTCTTGACGGTGAACAGCGTGCCGCGGACGTTGATGTCGAAGAGCGTGTCGAAGTGCTCCTCGGTGACCTCCTCCAGCGGTACGAGCGCGGCGACGGAGGCGTTCGCGAACAGTACGTCCAGGCCGCGCCCCCGGTTGCGGATCGTCTCGTAGAGCCGGTCCAGGTCGGTGAGGTTCGCGATGTCACCGGTGACCGCCGTGACCGCCGGACCTATCGCTTCGACGGCCGCGTCGAGTTCGGTCTTGCGCCGGCCGGTGATGAAGACGTGCGCGCCCTCGGCCGCCAGCCGCACGGCGCTGGCCAGTCCGATTCCGGCGCTGCCCCCGGTCACGAGCGCGGTCTTGCCCTGAAGTAGTCCCACGTGAACGGCCTTCCTCGACTTCTGCAGCGATCGCTGCAGAAGTCGAACATAGCACTTCCGTAGCGATCGATGCGGAAGAGGTAGGATGTGGGGGTGGAGACGAGGAAGAGCGGCCCGATCGGCCGACCGCGAGGATTCGACGCCGACGAGGCTCTCGAGCGCGCCATGCTGGTGTTCTGGGAGCACGGCTACGAGGGGGCGAGCCTGGCCACCCTGACGAACGCCATGGGCATCTCCACCACCAGCATGTACGCGGCCTTCGGCAACAAGGAGGAGCTGTTCCGCAAGGCCCTGGAGCGCTACACCGAAGGCCCGAGCGCGTACCTGCCCCGGGCTCTGGAGGAGCCGACCGCCCACGGCGTCGCCGCCGCGATCCTGACCGGCGCCATCCGAACCACCACCCGCCCCGCCCAACCCAACGGGTGCCTCGGCGTCCAGGGTGCCCTGACCGCCAGCGACTCCGGGCGGGAAGTCCGGGACCTTCTCATCACCTGGCGAGACAACAGCTATTCCTGCGTCCGAGAACGGTTCCAGCGGGCCGTCGACGACGGCGAACTGCCTCCGGAGACAGACCCGGGTCTACTGGCCCGCTACGTCACCACCCTGGCGTTCGGCATCGCCGTGCAGGCCGCGAGCGGTGTCCCCCGCGACGAACTCCAGGGCATGGCCGACGCCGCCCTCCGCAACTGGCCGCTCCCCTGAGACGGCGTACGGCTGTCGGCCCCCTCCAGGCTGGATCGCTTCTGACGGCGTGTCCGCCTCGGGGGCTCGCCGTACGGGGATGAGAAGTCGCCGGCTCGTCGGGCGCAGCTTCTCCTGGTCACCTTGCGTGCGTCAGCGAGCTCCTTCACTCGTCCATGGACCGTCCGTTGGCAGGCGCAGCGCACTGCCTGCGGCTCGCTATGGCCGTTTCCGCTGCCTCTGAGCATGTGCGCGGGCTTTCATGCGGTTCCCGCACGTCGCCATGGAGCACCACCGTGCGGTACCGGGGCGGCTGCGGTCGATGAGGAACAGATGACACTCGGTGTTCGAACATGGCCGCAGCCTGCCGGGTAGCTGGCGTGTGACGTCTGACCAGGCGAGGATGATGTTCACGGCTAGGCGCTTGTCTCGATCAGCTCGCACCTCCCAGTCGACACCGTCGCTGGTGACGAGCGGCACCTGTGAGACGCCTTCGAACGGGCGCTGGAGTACGTCATGAGCGATTCCGTCATCCTCGCCGCGCAGCAGCGCCTGTAGCGCATCTCGGACTGCCCGGACCTGAGCGAGCTCGCGTGCGGTCCCGCTCCCGCCCAAAGTGCGCAGCCGTGCTCGACCGTCGAGCCCGACGAGCTCGTCGGTGCTTCGGCCGTCCACCACGGGTGTGCTGTTGAGGACGGCGAGCAGTACGTCCTCCGGGCTCTGCACGGTTACCTCCCACTTGACCGATCGACTGTGGCGTGCTTCGCTGAGCTAACTAACCACTAAAGTAGAGTTTAGGAGTTAGCGTGGTTGCTGTCCATCACCGCACTGTCGGGGTCGACGACCTCACCGTCTTCTACCGCGAGTCAGGCGCAGCGGACGCGCCGGTGCTCCTGCTGCTTCATGGGTACCCCACCAGTTCGCACATGTTCCGGCACCTTGTGCCGGCCCTCGCCGACAGGTTCCGGGTCATAGCCCCGGACCACATCGGCTTCGGGCGCTCGTCGGCACCCACCACCAGCCAGTTCAGCTACACCTTCGACGCGTTGGCAGCAGTGACCCGGGGCTTCCTGAGCCGGCTCGGCATCACGCAGTACACGGTGTACGTGCAGGACTACGGCGCTCCAATCGCGTGGCGACTCGCTCTCGCCGATCCAGACGCCGTCACGGGCGTCATCAGCCAGAACGGCAACGCCTACGAAGAGGGCTTCGTCCCCAGCTTCTGGAAACCCATCTGGGATTATGCGGCGGATCGTAGCCCGCAGAACGAGGCCGCGCTGCGACCGGCGCTCGAGAGGGAGGCCGTCGAGTGGCAGTACAAGCACGGCGTTCCCGACGACTCGCTAATCGACCCGGACGCGTGGGAACATGATGTAACTCTCCTCGCCCGCCCGGGCATCGATGCCGCGCAACTGGATCTGTTCGCAGACTACGCGAGCAACCGCTCGCTGTACCCCGATGTGCAGGCGTGGCTGCGTCGCAGCGGGGTGCCTGTCCTCGTCGTGTGGGGCCGCAATGACGAGATCTTCGCAGCTGCCGGCGCGGAGGCCTTCCGTCGCGACTCGCCGCACGCCGAAGTGATGCTCCTCGACGGAGGGCACTTCCTGCTCGAGTCCCATCTCGACCAAGTGGCAGTCACGATTCGCGGGTGGGCAGCGAGCAGCAACCTCGCGCCCGGTCCTGCGCAAAGGACGGCAACGACCGAGCGCATGCTCCGGTGAGGACAGTGATGCCGCCGGCCTCAGAGGCGGCGGCCAGGCGCACGGGGCTCCAGTGCTCTGCTTGCACGCACTTGCGCACGGTAAGCACCGGGGGAAGATCCGCGATCGCGTGCGAAGGCGCGGGTGAAAGAGGGCACGGATCGGTAGCCCACCTGCGCCGAGATGTCCTCCACGGTCTCTGCGGTGTCGCGGAGGCGGATCGCCGCGAGGTCCATCCGCCATTGAGCGAGATACCTCGCGGGGCTTCGAGCCATGCTCGACTGGAACCGCCGTGACAGCGTCGCTCGCGACACCGACGCCGCGGAGGCCAAGCTGTCGACGGTCCACTGGGCCGCAGGGTCAGCGTGGATGCGCTCGATCGCCTCGCGAACCAGCGGATCCTCGACCCAGCCCAGCCATGTCCCGCGCTGCTGCGTCGGGTTCAGCGCCGACCACGCACGCACCAGCTGAATCAGCACAACCTCAACGAGACTGTCCACGATCGTGGGCGTACCGAGCTGTGGCCGCGAAAGCTCTCGCTCCATCAGCTTGACGGTGTCCCCCAGGTGCGCGCCCCCTACCTCGCCGCCAGGGATGTACACGACACCGGGTACCTCGTCGAGCACTTGCGTCCGCGTCGTCGCAGTCGTAGAAGATCGTCAGCAACCGGCTCCGAACCGGGCCATTGCCCAGTCGCAGCGGCCCATGCTCTGGCTCCGCCGAGGAGGCCGAGGCGGAGACCCGTTGGGCCGGGTTGGCCAAACCTGAGGCGTCGCCCAGGCGATGCGACACTTCTGCCGGTAGGAGGACCACGTCACCAGCCGTCAGCTCGGACTGCCTGCCATCAACCTGACTCAACAAGACGGTTCCGGCCAGGACGGCGTGCACGGCCATGGCCGGACTATCGGACAGCTCGATCGACCAGTCACTGCCAGCCGCGATCCAGGGACCGAGGGTGCCGCGGAAGCCCGACAGCCGAAGCACTTCAGATATGAGGTCCACAGCGCGACATTAACGCACTCACCGCGTGCGACAGGCGGATAGGAAGTGCGCGGCATACGGACATGGTCCGCCGCCGCACAGCCTCATAGCGTGAGAAGCCCACATGGCGACCGGGAGAAACGATGAAGGCTGCGGCTAGGCCGTGTACGTCGACTTGATCGGCGGGTTCACTGCTGACGTGCGGAGCTCGGGCTGCGTGTGAACGTGACATTGCTCAATCAGGTTGAAAGATGCTGAAACTATGCCCATATCGAACACGTCGGCAGCCCTCATCGCAGGCCGCGGCATCGCCGGTTTGGTCGCCGCTACCGCGCTGACCCGCTGCGGCCGGCCAGTGACTGTCCTGGAGCAGGCCCCCCACATCCGAGGGGTGGGCACCGGACTCGCCTGCCACCCTGGGGGTCCACCGCGCTGAACTCCACTGCGTCTTGCGCGGGTTCACTAGACTCAGACGCCCTGATACCGGCGCGCAGATGGTTGACGCCGACCGGGACGGGACACTCACGTTCGTGCGCGACGGCGAGCAGCAGACGCGCAGCGCCGACCTGATCGTCGGTGCCGACGGGGCCCGCAGCAGGGTACTCGCGCGGGTGTCCACCGGCGCGACCGTCCCGGCCTTCGCCGGCGCGGTGGCCTGGCGGGCCGTCGCACCTACCCCGGCGGGCACGTCACCGGAGTTGGGCATCACCTGGTCTGGTGGCAAGGCATTCGGCATCGTGCCGCTCGCCGATGATCCTCGGCATCGACGCCTCAACCGTTCTGCTCACCGCGGCAGTCGTGGCCCTCGTAGCCGCTACCGGTCCTGGTTCCACACCCCTCCCGGTTCCCCCCCACACCGAAGCGTCCGTCTCGAACCTAGGAAGCCACACGTGAACCGCATCCCCGACAATCCCCCCGGCACCGTTCGGACCGTCCCCCAGCTACCGGCTGGGCTCGCCGACGTCTTCTGCAGCGGCTTCGTCGACACGGGTCGTCTCCGACTGCACGCCGTCACTGGTGGCACTGGACCGGCTCTGCTCCTGCTCGCGGGATGGCCGCAGACGTGGTACGCGTGGCGGCACGTCATGCCGGCCCTGGCGGCGAGGTTCAGCGTCGTGGCTGCCGATGCACGAGGAGTCGGCGCCTCGGACAAGCCGGACAGCGGCTACGACACTGCCACGCTCGCCCGCGACATGGTCGAGATGATGGCGGCCTTGGGGCACGAACGCTTCTCCATGGTCGGGCACGACATCGGCATGTGGACGGCGTACGCCCTGGCCGCCGACCACCCGGGCGTGGTGGAGCGGTTGGCCGTCGTCGAAGCTGCTATCCCCGGACTGACACCATCGGCCCCGATCTTCAGTGGCGTCCAGGTCAACGAGAAGCTCTGGCACTTCGGCTTCAACCGCCTGCCGGTCCTGAACGAGGTCCTCGTCCGAGGACGCGAGCTCGAGTTCTTCTCCGAGCAGTTCCGCACCAAGGCATCCACGCCCACGGCGATTCCCGAGTACGCAGTCGCAGAGTACGTCGATGCGATCATCCGCGACCCAGCTGCCCTGCACACCAGCTTCGAGCCCTACCGGGCCCTGGAGGAGACGATGCTCCAAAACCAGCTGCGGCAGCATCACCATCTGACCCTGCCGATCCTCGCCATCGGCGGCGCCCGAGGACTGGGTGAAGGCGTGGGCGAGACGATGCGGCTCGCGGCAGAGGACGTCAGCACCGTGACGATCCCGGACGCAGGGCACTACCCCGCCGAGGAGAACCCACGAGCGATGCTCGAGGTTCTCCGGCAGTTCCTCTGAGCGACCCCCGACCGCGCCGAGTGCGTCTCTGCCAAACGAGCGGCCCACAAGAGCGGTGAAGTGACATCTCCTACCTGCTGCCGTATTCGTCAAGCCCTCGGCGAGCGGCCCAAGACAATCACCCGTCAGCGAATGAAAGCAGATCTCTCGTGAACCTCACACCTACCACTCCCGCCACCTCCGAGCTGCCAGCCAGCGTCCAGGGTCTCCGTGACGCCATCAACTCCCACGACGCACAGAGAGTTGGAAACGCCTTCACCTCTGACTACAGGGCGGTCATTCCTTTGCACCCATCGCTGAACTTCACGGGCAACGACCTGGTGGTGCGGAACTGGGCGGGAATCTTCGGGCAAATCCCAGATATCCAGGCCGAGGTTCTGCGCACCGCTGTGAACGGCGACGAGGTCTGGTCGGAATGGCGGCTGACAGGCACCAGGGTCAACGGCGATGCCGCCGAGCTCGGCGGACCGGTCATCTGGGTCGAACGTGATGGCCTGATTGCGCACGCCCGCTTCTACCTCGACCCCGTGACCGCGCCGGCCGTACACCCAGCAGCCGGTTCCTCCTCTACGTGACCTTCCCTCAGCAGCCCGCCGAGACAGCTGAGGGAAGGTCAGGTCGACCGAAGTCTCATGTGCCGGAGCGACTGGGAGCTCGTTCGGCCTGTCTGCCCTCGACCCGGCTGTACGGCGGGCCCGCCTGTCCGAGGCATCGCTGGGGTGCCCCCGGAACCGGGCCTAGCCGAACGCGGAGCGTCATCGCCTGGGGTGGCGATTTCGCCGATCGCCCCGGGCGGCGGCGGTAGAGGGTCACGAGCTCGAGGTCCCCGCCCCACGAGGCATGTCGCCGCACGGTATGAATGCTGATATGGCTGGTGCCCTGAGTGGACTTTTCCAGGCAAGACGGGGATGACTATCCGGATCGTAAGGTCGCGGATGAATAGAATAAAGACAGGCCGCAGCAGCAGTGGCCAAACTCTGCATAATGAACGGCTAGCCCAATTGAACGGCTAGACTAGCTCAGCGGCATGAGATTGTCAGAGAGTTCTTTAGGCTGGCGGACGGGGGAGATGTGAATCTTGGCCTCCTCCTCGCCGACACGTCGAGTATTAATTGCCCAAGTATGATTTCGGGTACGGCAACGGCTCCATCGTCGAGTTGACTCGACGCTTGGACCTTGAACGCCTGGAATATGACATCGACGGTTTGGACATCATGACGAGCGGTCGTGTGATCGTCGAGGGGCGAAAGTGAGGCATCACGGGCGGTGGCGAGTTCCGGCCCGACGGCAAAATCTCCACCGGCCTCTTCTGTAACGACTTCACATCCGAGGCCTACTGATCAGCAAGATCTATTTCTGCATAGACCCGGAATGCACGAGCAACCACGAGGGGAAGGTTCAACAGCTCCATCACGGTTGAGGTTCACTGCCATCATGGCTGCAGCCTGCGGGCAAACTCTGGCTGACCCCATGGGGGGCTCGCCTCCTCGGTGGACTCGCAGACGTCCCAAGCCGACCACGCGAAACTCTCTCCCAGTCCAGCAGTAGGCACTCAGCCCCGCACCGTGCCGGCCCCGTTCCGGGACGGGCGACGCAGGCACACCGCCACGGACGGGTATTTAACGGAAGGACAGACGTATTAACGAGGACAGTCAGAACATCACACGGATTGGCCGCCCCCAGCCCTCTCACGGGTACAAGATGTACCACGGGCCCGTCGAGACCGTGACCCGCGAGACAGACGTTCAGGTCATCACGCTCATTGGCTCCGAGGAATCTGACCTCCTCCACGCGGCCGGTGCATGGATGGCTGAGCACCTCGTCGCCGTTCTCCTTGGTCTGAACTGGGTCGGCGACTTCCTTTCTCCGCACGACATCAACGTACCCGGACCGCCACGACACCGCCTGGACCTCACCGTCGACCTATCCAATGAACGCCTGAACCGCCCCGGTTCGAATCGAGACTCGATTCTGTGAAGGATTGAGTCATGGCACGTCCTTCTTCCCTGGATGAGTAGACGCGCGGCCGCCATGGTGGCGTCGTCGCGCACGCGCCGATCGGAGCAGCAGGAGCGCCTGGAGCTCCAAGTCGCGGGCCTGCAGGCCCTGCGGCCGGGTCTCGCTCGCCCCTCACCCGCAAGGCCGGCAGGGAGGTGCGCGACCTGCTGGCTGCACCGGACGATCCGACGGCAGTTCGAGGCCGAGCAGATCGTGGTGCGATCGCGCACCTGCCCCGGCCGGGACTGCCAGACGGTGACCGCGACGGACGAGGAGATCGCTGCCGCCCGGGCGGCCAACGTGTGGCACGGGCCGCGGCGGTGCCCACCCTGCGCCGAGCGAGATGCGCAGGCACGCGCCGCGCGGCTCCGCGCCGACCAGGCAGCGCGCGAACGCGCCGATAGACAAGCCGGGACGAGATCGTCGAAGAGGCCGCGTGGGCCCGGACCGTCCTGGCCGACCCGGAGGCGGTCGTCCTCGACTGCGAGACGACCGGACTGGACCCGGAGGCCCGCATCGTCGACCTCGCCGTCCAGACAGTGGCCGGCGACGTCTTGGTCGACACCCTCCTCAACCCGATGCGTCTCTCACGTGTCGTCACTTTGAGTCGTTGAGGCACCACATAGTGTGTCGGTCGGGCATCTGCGCCGCCGGTCGTCACGACGTGCTGGGCTCAAGCCCCGCCTACAACATCTGGCGCAGCCACGGTCCGCAGAACCCGGCGGCTGCCGTTAGCGGTAAGGGAGTGCAGTGAGCGATAAGGAACCGAAGCTGATCTACGGCCAGGGAGCCGAGGCGTGCCCCGAGGGGAACTTCTGCCTCTACCGGGCCAGCAACTTCAACGCGGGCCAGACCCCGGGGCGTGGCGACAAGATTCTGGCCATTCCGATGGGTGCGTACATCAACGACTTCTCCGAGTACGGGTTCGACCACAGCAATGACGGGGTGAGTGCCGTCGTCAACAACACGGTCGAGGACAACGCGCTCTTCTCGGCCGCCAACCAGCAGGGGCATTCACTGCCGGTGGACCGGGGGACCTCGATCGCGAACCTGGCCTCCATCCCCATGGCCGGGAGTCCGAACGGCTCCTGGAACGACCAGGCCCAGTCCGCGCTGGCGTCCCGCTTCGTTGGGAACCTGCGCGTCGACCAGGCACTGCGCGGCCACTGGGCGGAAGGCCCGGGGCACATCTACTCCTACCGGCTCACGATGCACGCCGAGGACACCCGCGTCATGAAATGGGCCGTGGGCTTCGGCGACCTGCCGGAGGGAACCTCACTGTCCAAGAGCTTCACCGACGCCTTCTGGGGCGAGATCCTCCGTAACGGCACCGACGGCGCCGTCCTGCTCGGCTCCCCCCAAGGCGGCGGACACAGCGTCGATCCCGGCACTGCCCTCCCCATCGACATCCAGGTCCTCTACCCAGACGAGAACCCCGCCTACGAACGCCTCACCGGCCTGAACGCCCAACAACTGGGCTGAGCCGAGACCCGGTCCACACCGAACTCCCCCGGACGGCCGCGTCCGGCGGAGTTCGGCCCCCGACCGGCACGCCGGTGCGGGCCAGGTCCCGACGCAGGCCTCGTGCGTGCGCCGAACGTGAAAGCCGCATTCACTCAACCTTCGATGACATTGCTCAATCTTCAGCGCGACAGGACAACAGGACGGGCAGGGGGCGGTACGGTCGCCGCACCCCTCCAACCCGCCGATTCCCGGAGCCGGGCATGGCCGACCGCCGCAGCACCATCCCCAACTCGGTGCTGCGCCGCGTGCGCGAGGAGGAGTTCCAGATGAGCCGGATGGAATTCGCCGCTGGGGTGCGCCAGGCGGGCGAGGAGATGGGCGAGCACGTCGGGTGCGGGCCGCGCCTGGTGGCGGCCTGGGAGGACGGGGAAGTCGACTGCCCCCGGGCGGTCTACCGGCGCATCCTGACCAGGATGACCGGCCGCAGCATGCAGGAACTCGACTTCCGCGCGGCCGCGGCTCTGTCCGCGGCCGCGGACAGCACGGTGCCGCGACCACGGGAGGAGCGTGATCCGGTGGACCGGCGCGACGTCCTGCGCGACGGGGCGGGTGCCGTCCTGGGCGTCTCCTTCGCCGGCGGCGACCCGCCCGGGAGGATCGGCGCCACCCATGTGCGGGCCGTGACCCGAGCGGTGGCCACGCTGTACGCCGAAGACCACGATCACGGCTCGGTCACCCTGCGCCAGGAGGCTTCCCGGACCCTGCACCAGGTCTACCAGTGGCTGCAGAACGGCACCTGCAGCGTCGCCACGGAGCGCAGGCTCCGCACGGCGGTCGGCTCGCTGTCGATCGCCGCGGGCTGGTTATCCTTCGACTCCGGCCGCCCGGGCGATGCCCATTCCCTGTACGGCGAGGCCCTCGCGGCCGCGCGGATCTCCGGCGATCCGGAGCTGGAGGCGCACGCCTTCGGCTGCCTGAGCCTGCTGGCCAAGGCGCAAGGGCGCCCCCGCGAGGCGGTGGCGGCCGCGCAGGGCGCGCAGACCGTCGCCCGCAGCCTCGGCTCCCCCGGCTGCTGAGCCTGTTCCACATGCGTGAGGCCCGGGGCTGGGCGCTGATCGGTGACGCCGGCGCGACCGACCGGGCGATCGTCAAAGCCCACCACCTGTACGCCAAGGGGCCCGCGGAAGCCGACCCGAACTGGCTGGACTTCTACGCGCCCGGCGAGCTGGCCGGGCTGGAGGCGCTGGCCCGGGCCGACCTCGGGCAGCACGAGCGGGCGGCCGCGGGGGCGGAGCAGGCGGTGCTGCTGCACGGCGGCGCCTTCGCCCGGAATTCCGCCCTGTACACGGCGGACGTCGCCGTCCAACATGCGGTGAGGGACCGGCCCGAGCCGGAGGCCGCCGCCGACGCCGCGGGCCGGGTCCTGGCGTATCTCCCCGAGGTCCGCTCCGGCCGGCTGCTGCAATCGCTGCACGACGTCTCGGGCGCACTCCAACGACACAGCCGCGTCCCCGCGGTCGCCGACTGGATCGAGGAGTACCGCACCATCACCACCGCCAACGGAGGAGGACGGGCGTGACCACCCCCAGCACCCGCACTGACGTCGTGATCCGCACCTACGGCCCCGGGCAGGTGCCGCCCTTGGTCGACACGATCGCCGACCTGTGGGCCGACGCCCACCCGGAGATCGCCGACACCCCCGCAGCGCAGAGCGAGGGCCTGTCCGTGCCGGCGCTGCGCCGCCAGGTCCTCAGCCACATCCGCAACCACCAAGAGGGCTTCACCCTGGTCGCGGCATACGCCCACGGCTCGATGGTCGGCTTCGGCTACGCCTTCCCCTGCACGGCGGAGTACTGGTACGGCAGTGACCTGCTCCCGCAGATCCCCGAACCGGCCCGCGTCGGGCGGCTGATGGGCCTGTGCGAACTTGCCGTCACCCCCGCCTGGCAAGGCCAGGGAATCGGCACCCGCCTGCACACCGCGCTGCTCACCGCGATCGACCCCGAGTGGTCCTCGCTGCTGGTACGGCCCGACAACCCCGCCGGGCGGACGCTGTACGAACGCCTCGGCTACCGGTACGCCGGCCCGTACCGCAACGGCCCCTCTGGCCCGGTCTACGACCTGCTGCTTTTGCGGGTCGAGGGGTCCTGAATGGACGCGTGCAGGGCTCGACGAGCAACCCCCGCCGTTCAGGTGAGGAGGGCGGTGAGGGTTGCGGTCACGGTGGCGGCGAGGGTGATGACCGTGGCGAGGGTGATGGCGGCGCGGGTGAGGGCGGCGGGGTAGGTGGCGCCGTCCATGCGGGCGAGTTTGCCCGCGCCGGCCGCGGCGAGCAGCGCGATGACGATGACGAGTGTGGCGGTGAGGAGGACAACGGCGACGCTCACGGCAAGCTCCCTGTACACGGTGGGGTGTTGACGTGGTCGAAGGTCGCGGAAGTCGTGTGCGCCGCTGTCAGCCGGGACAAAGATTGAACACGGCGAACAACATCACGGCCGGGGGGCGAGGACGTGCACGAGGAGCAGGGCGGAGAAAATCTGGCACTCACCGAACTACGCCGGAGACTCGATGGCGGGCTGAACCGCATGCGGTTGGACAAGAAGACTCTGGCCGGTCTGGCGGGGCTGAGCCGTACGACGGTGTCGGAGGCGTTCCAGACTGACGGGCCTGTTCCTTCGGAGAGGACCGTGAAGGAGTTGGCTCGCGTACTGAAGTTGCCGAGCGAGGAGTTGTGGGCGCTACGACGGGACGCCGCCGCAGTCGGCAAGGGTGGGGTCGGTGAGCATCCGGGGCCCGGCAGGCCGATTGCGGAGTGGGAGCCGCACGATCTGGAGATCCACCCCGCGGGGCCCAAGCAGACCGCTCCAGGCTCTCGTGGGTCCGGGCCCCGGGCCCTGCCCAGCTATGTGCCACGCGCGCATGACGAAGTACTGGGCGAAGCGGTTCGAGCGGCTGCGGCCGGCCGCAGCGGGATCGTGGTGCTGGTGGGCAGCTCGTCGACGGGGAAGACACGGGCGTGCTGGGAGGCCGTCCAGCCCCTCAGGAAGGAGGGGTGGCGGCTGTGGCATCCCTTCGACCCGACCCGCGCGGAGGCCGCGCTGGAGGATCTGCACCGTGTCGGGCCCCGCACCGCTGAAGAACCGCAAAGTCCGAGGCGCCCAGGCGGTGGCCGAGGCGGCGGTCGCTGCGGCGCAGGCCCAGCACACCGCCGTGGCCGGGGAGAGCACAGCCGCCACCGTGGTGAACACCCTGGCCCGGTCCGTTCTGGCTCTGGATGAAGAGATCGCCGCGGTGGATGCAAGGATCGCGGCCCGATTCCGAGAGCACCGGGATGCCGAGGTGATCCTCAGCATGCCCGGCATGGGTCCGTTGCTGGGGGCGGAGTTCATCGCCTGCACCGGTTCTCGTTGCAGGTGAGCGGTATGAGGGCGTCGGGTGCGGGGTGGCGGGCGTGTTCGTCGGCTCGGACGACGGCGAGGAAGGCGTGGGCGAGCATGGCGAGGGTGACCCAGCGGGACCAGGACGGGTAGCGGCGGACCTGGTGTTCGTCCAGGGCGGCCAGGCCCTTGCCGGACTGGAAGAACTCCTCCACCCGCCACCTTGATCCAGCAACTCGGACCAGGGTGGTCAGCGGCACCGGTGCGAGCGAGTAACAGCGGTAGTAGGCGAGTTCGCCAGTGCTGCGGTTGCGGCGGATGAGCAACTGGCGACTCCCGGGCCGGGGGTCGATGAGGTCGATGGCGGCCCAGTCGTAGAAGCGGTGGCCCTTGGCTCCATCCCCTGCGGACAGCTTCTGCCACGCCCTCCTGGGCACCTTCTTGGCCAAGGCGCCGCGCGGAACTTCCCAGCGCCGGTGGTGACTTCGTGTGAGCAGGCCACCGCGAGGACGTAGCCGGTGCCGCGTTCCTCCAGCGCGGTTCGCAGCGTCGGGTTGCCTCCGTAGACCTCGTCACCCGCAACCCATGCGGCCCGGTGGCCGGCGTCCAGGAACCGGGCGACCATGCGCGCGGCCAACTCCGGCTTGGTCGCGAACCCTGTCTCCTCGCCGAGCCCGGCGGCCCGGCAGCGGTCGGAGTCGGAAGTCCAGGAGCGCGGAACGTACAGTTCCCGGTCCACTGCAGCGTGCCCGCGCTGCCCCGCGTAGACCAGGTAGACGGCAACCTGGGCGTTCTCGATCCTGCCCGCGGTGCCGGTGTACTGGCGCTGCACGCCGACTGTGCCGGTGCCCTTCTTCACGTCGCCGGTCTCGTCGACTACCAGAACCGCCTGGTCGTCGTGCAGGTGCTCCACCACGTAGCCACGCACGTCGTTGCGGACTTGGTCGGCGTCCCACTTGGCCCGCCCGAGCAGGTGCTGCATGCCGTCTGGGGTTCTCTCTCCGGCCCACTCGGCGATGGTCCAGCAGTTCTTGCGCGGCAGGTCCGACAGCAGGCCGAGTACCAACTGCCGGACCCGACGCCGGGGTTCGACCCGCGCGAACCGGCCTGCGATCCGGCTCATCAGGCCCTCGAACGCCTCCTGCCAGCGGGCAGGGTCTACGCTGTGACCTGCGGCCACTGCATGATCGTTTGTCTTCACACACCGATGATCAACGGTGACCGCACCCGTCTCCACAGCGCGTCAGGGTCGCGCAGCGTTCGCCTGCCGTCCTGTGTCAGGAGGACATGTGCAACGTGGCGAAGCCTGGTGGGTCGAGTTCGACGAGCGGCGGCTGATCGTACTGCTGTCGGTAGACAACGCGTCCGGGATCCGGGCGATGCAGGTCGTCGCTCCGGCGGGCGTCGACATCAGCGGTCTGGGTGTCGAAGTGCGAGTTGGCGCCATGGAAGGACTGCCCTTTGAAGGCGTGCTGCGGTTCGCGTTCCCGCGTCCAGGCTTTACTCCTTGCACGTGGCTGACCACCGTGTCCCGGGACGACCTGATCGAGCGGGCGGGAGTCCTGTCCTCCGCGAAGCTCAGCGAGATTGAGGATGCCCTCCGTCTCGGCGGACAGGCGAAGGAGTGGACCCCGGCGACAACCGCGAAGCTCGGCGAGATAAGGGACGCCCTCCGTCTCGGCGGCCTCGGGTAGGCGGAGAAGGAACCGACACCCCCGATGGTGTGGCCGATCTCGTCCAGACGATCGACGCTGGCCACCTGTCTCCTCGGTACCCCTCACCATCGAGATCACGAACTACGGCTGGAGTACTACTAAGGTGGTCAAATTCCGGCGCACCCGATCGCGGGACGGGTCGACAAGAAGTCGGCCGTCGTCAACAACACAAGACGCCGGAGGATCGTTCCGGGCCGTCCAGGAGGTGGAGCAGGAGCGTGTCCAGTTCGGTTGGCACAGGAGCAGCGGCGGCAGCGCCGCGGGGGAGCGGAATGTGTCGCTGCCACCGCCGGTACGGTCTTCGTGCCCATTGACCGTACTCACAGTCGTCAAACCACTCCTGCCGGTGGTCCTTCCCCCAATGGCGGCTCATCGAGCGAGCACAAGATGAGTGCGGCGAGGCGTTCGAGGTCGTCGCGTGAGCCCACGATGCCAGCCTGCATGGGGGTTGCGGAGAACCGTAGCCCGCGACCCCCGCGGAACGACATGTGTCCTCAGCCACAGCGGCCGACCGTCCGGCCCGGCCCGGCCCTCTGTGATACTGCAGCGGTGCCGCAGACACCGCAGCTACCGGCCCCGGTCCCGCACCCGGTCACGCCCGACGCCCCGGCCGCGATAGCGCGCCCGCTGCTCACCCAGTCCTGGCTCGACCTGACCTTCCTGCACTGGGCGGCCGACCCGGCGGACGTGGCCGGACTGCTGCCGCCCGGAACCGTCCCCGACACCCTCGACGGCGTCACCTATGTCGGCCTGGTGGCGTTCCGTATGCACCGCGTGGGCTGGTTCCGTCTGCCGGGCGTGCCCTATCTCGGTTCCTTCCCCGAGACGAACGTCCGTCTGTACTCGGTGGACGCTCACGGGCGCCGGGGCGTGGTCTTCCGCTCGCTGGACGCCTCCCGTCTGGTGCCGGTGGCCGTGGCGCGTGCCGGTTTCCGACTGCCCTACGCGTGGTCCCGCATGGCGATCGAGACCGACGGCGACACCGTCGCCTACACCAGCCGCCGCCGGTGGCCCGCTCCGCGCGGCGCCCGCAGCCGGATCACCGTGCGGGTGGGCGCACGGATCGCGGAACCCACCGCGCTGGAGCACTTCCTGACCGCGCGCTGGGGCCTGCACAGCGCCTTCTTCGGCCGGCCGATGTACCTGCCCAACGCCCATCCGCGCTGGCCGCTGCACCGGGCCGAACTGGTCGAGTGCGAGGAGGATCTGATCGCGGCGGCGGGCCTGCCGGCGCCGACGCGGCACCCGGTGAGCGTCCTGTACTCGCCGGGCGTCCCGGTCCGCTTCGACCGCCCCGCCCGGCGGACCGGCCCGGCGGGCATCCCGACGCCCTGATCGTGCTCCGAGAGAACGCGACCGACCGGGAGCTGCGAGGTTCCTTGAGGCAGCCGAGGCCGCGCCGGGTGTGTAACGGCCCGGTCCGGTCTCAGCTCAGTCCCATGCGCCAGGTGCTCACCTGGTGGGCGCCTGGCGCGGCGCCTCGGATGCGGAGCTGGTGAATTGAGGTATGTCGTGGGGTGTGAGGTCGGTGCGGATGCGTTGGAGTTTGACGGGGTGACTCCAGCGCCCGGTGTTGTCGCGCGCGATGTCGACGGCGACTTCGGCGACCGGGCTGGGTCGCACGAGGATCGGGTCCAGCTTTTCGCGGGCCCACCCAGCCGAGAACGTCCAGCCGCGCCACGGGTGTTCGCCGTGTACGGGGGAGAGGTGCGGTGCGACTTTCGCGGCCGCGGTTGCGGAGACAGTGGACGTGCGGCCCATGTACTGAAGCCGGCCGGTGTTGTCGTACCGGCCCAGCAGCAGGGTCCGCGGCGCGGCGGGGGAACCGGTGACCTCGCCGGCGATCGCTTCGGTGGTGATCCGGACCTTGCATTTGCTCCATCCCCGTGTTCCGGGGCGGTATGGCGCTTGGAGGTGCTTGAAGATGAGACCTTCGAGGCCGGCGGCGGTCCAGTCGAGCCATTGCGTGCGGTGTCAGGGTCGGTGGTCGACGGACTCAGTGCGAGCGCCCCGCTCAGCTTTAGTCCTGTGAAGAGTTCCTCGAGAGCTGCCCTGCGCCGGTGGTAGGGCCAGGGGGTGCGGTCGGTGTTGCGTAGGCGCAGCAGGTCGAAAGCCACGAAGTGCGCCGGCCACTGCGAGGCGAGCCGCCCAGAGCCGGTACCGCGACGCGTCAGTCGCCCGTTGAGCCGCTCGAAAGCGAGCCGGCCGGAGGCGTCCCAGACGACTACCTCGCCGTCGAGGGCGGTGTCGTCTGGTAGCTGTGTGGCGCCGGCGCGGATCTCGGGGAAGGCGGGCGTCATGTCGGTGCCGCGGCGCGAGCGCAGCGGGATCCGTCCGTCGGACCATCGGGCGAGCTGGGCGCGGTAGCCGTCCCACTTCGGCTCAGCCGCGTGCCCGGGCGGCAGACCGGATCCGGGGACGGGGTTGGTGGGTGCACTGAGCGAGGCACTGTTCGGCGGTGGAGGTCGGCCGTA
The DNA here is from genome assembly GCF_040605435.1 of Streptomyces sp. NPDC005574. Lineage (NCBI taxonomy): Bacteria > Bacillati > Actinomycetota > Actinomycetes > Kitasatosporales > Streptomycetaceae > Streptomyces > Streptomyces sp. NPDC005574. The sequence goes on along the minus strand of NZ_JBEXCW010000092.1, from coordinate 4,338 downwards.
CAACGGCCGACCTGGAGGCGATCTGCGAGACCGTCCCTGGGCGGTGGGCCCTTGGATACACGGGTGGACGCCGAACCGCTCCCCTTCTGAATCCTCACAGTTGGGCCTGTTGAGACGTCGCCGGCAGACGAGGCTGCGGCCGGTCCGCTCCACGAGTTGCAGCTGGATGGATGTGGCCGGCATGTCGCCGACGGCCACCAGGGCCGCGGGCGGTGTCGGTCGCCGCGCGGGTCCGGCGCTCTGGTGCGGGCAGCGCGGCCGGCACCAGGTCGGCGGCGTACGCCAGGGCGCGGTCGACGTCGCCGAGCTCCCTGCGGATCCCGACCTCGATGCCCGTAGTACGTCTCTTTTCAGCCATGCCTCTATAACGTCCCTGCACGGAAAGGTACTTCCGTACTGGAGCATGCACCTGACATCTTGCATCCACCACTCGTTTCGTACGGCCCGGCCGCTGCCTCAGCACGGCCGGGCCGTCTCCGGAGGACGCATTGATACCCCACATATCCAGCCGACCTAGACGCACGCTGGTGCTGGCGGCCACGCTCGGCGCCGCCCTCGCGTTCGGCGTCCCGGGCGCCCTCGCGGGCACGCTCCCCGTCGTCCCCTCCACCGCGCCGGCCGACAAGGCCCACGCTCCGGCCGCCGTGTCGGCTTCCCAGAGTGCGACCTGGGTGGCCGGCACGCGTGCCTACCTCGTGATCACCGCCCCCGGTGACAGTTCGGCGGTCCGCTCCGCGATCGCGTCCAACGGCGGCACCGTTTTCTCGAACTTCGACGCCATCGGCGTGATCGTCGCCCACTCGGCGTCCAGCGGATTCGCCGCCACCATGCGCGGCGTCGCCGGCGTGCAGCAGGTCGGCGCCACGCGTACCTCGGACGTCCCGGCCGACGCCTACAACCCGGCGCTCCCGGCCAATCCGGCTCAGGCCTCGACCCCGGCCGGAGAACCGGTCCGGGCCGACATGAGCCAGATCAAGGCCGACCAGGCCTGGGCCGTGAACCCGGGCTCCGCCTCAGTCAAGGTCGGCATCCTGGACACCGGTGTGGACGACCAGCACCAGGACCTGGCGCCCAACTTCAACGCGGCCGACTCGGTCTCCTGCGCCTACGGCAAGCCCGACACCCGTGCCGGCGCCTGGCGGGACGTCGACACGCACGGCACCCACGTAGCGGGCACCATCGCTGCGGCCAAGAACGGCAAGGGCGTCGTCGGCGTGGCCCCCGGGGTGAAGATCTCCGCTGTCCGGGTCGCCGAGCCGGGCAACTCCTTCTTCTTCGCCGAGAACACCATCTGCGGCTTCGTCTGGGCCGGTGACCACGGCTTCAAGGTCACCAATAACAGCTATTACACGGACCCGTGGCAGTTCAACTGCCCGGACAACATCGACCAAGCCGCCATCATCGAGGGCGTCAAGCGGGCCCAGGAGTACGCCGAAGGGAAGGGCTCCCTCCAGATCGCCGCCGCGGGCAACGAGAACTACGACCTCGCCCACAAGACGACCGACTCCGCGAGCCCGAACGACTCGACGCCAGTCACCCGCACCATCACCAACGCCTGCCTCGACATCCCGACCGAGCTGCCGGGCGTGGTCACGGTCGCGGCCAACGGCACGGGCGTCAGCAAGGCCTCGTTCTCCAATTACGGGCAAGGCGTCATCGACGTCGCGGCACCGGGCAGCAACGTGTACTCCACCGTCCCCGGCGGCGGCTACGGCAGCAAGAGCGGCACCTCGATGGCCACCCCGCACGTGGTCGGCGTGGCGGCACTCATCGCCAGCGCCAACCCGGGCATCACTCCGGCGCAGCTCCGCGCCAAGCTGGCCGCCCAGGCCAACGACATCGCCTGCCCCTCGGACAGCCGCTGCACGGGCACGACGGCCAACAACTCGTTCTTCGGCGAGGGACAGGTCGACGCCCTCATGGCCGTCGGGACCACCCCGCCGCCCGGCAAGTACTTCGAGAACCTCGCGGACTTCGCCATCAACGACAATGCGACCGTGGAGAGCCCGATCGCCGTAACCGGTGTGACCGGCAACACCCCGGCCACCCTCAAGGTGGGTGTGGACATCAAGCACACCTACATCGGTGACCTGAAGGTCGACCTGGTGGCGCCGGACGGCACCGTCTACACACTGCACGACCACGCCGGCGGCAGCGCCGACAACATCGCCCAGACCTACACCGTGAACGCCTCCTCGGAGGTCGCGAACGGCACCTGGAAGCTGCGCGTCAACGACAACGCCGCCTCCGACACAGGCAAGATCGATGCCTGGAACCTGACCTTCTAGCGCAGGGCCCGGCAACGCCCGCGTACAGCACGCACTGCGCCGGCGACAGCTCCCCGCCCGCGGCCGCGGCCAAGGCGGGGTGCGGTCTGTTCGGCCAGGGCTGCGAACTGCTGGGCGGCAGAGGGCATATGGGCCTCGGCGGTGGTGTACGCCGCGGTCGGGGCCATCATGCCGGCGGCGTTCAGGAAGGCCGCTAGGGCCGGTTTCCAGCTCACCGTGCGCCTCCCTGAGGAGTTGCAGGGCCGTGTCCCCGCTGACCGTACGGGCAGCGGGGCAGCTGCCGCGCGCGCCGCGGCCCCGAGGAGTGCCGGCCGGATCGAGCGGCGGGCCGCCGTCCCAGCCCGGACCGCGGCGGCGGCTTCCGGTGGGGGTGAGGTCGGGGCGGGCGCGGTGGAAGCGTGCGGGGTGGCGTCACCGGCCGGCAGCATCGCGGGCGACATCGATGCCGACTTCCACCATCAGCTTGGGGTCACCAGGGTGACGTCCAGTTTCTCGCGGCTGCCCCACCCGGCGGAGAAGGACCAGCCCGTCCAGGGATGATTACGCTGCGCAGGCGCGAGCAGTACGCCGACTGCGCTGCCGGCTGCCTGGGTGAGCGTTGCGGTGCGGCCGGTGTACTGCAGCCGACCGTCGTGGTCGTATCTGCCGAGCAGGAGGCTGCGGGGCGCGGTGAGGGTGCCCGTGACCGCGCCCACGACTGCCTCGGTGGTCTCGCGCGGCTTGTACTTCAACCAGTCTCTCGCTGACAGGCGGTATGCATCTTCAAGCCTTTTGAAGATCACGCCTTCCATGCCGACCGACGACCAGGTCAGCCACTCGCGGATGGTGTCAGCCTCGGTGGTGGACGGGCACATCACCCACGGCGCCGACAGCCGGTCGATGGCGAACACCGACTCCAACGCGGCCCGGCGCCGCCGATAGGCCAGCCGGTCGTGTCGGTCACCGGTGAGGCAAGCGGTTTGTCATACGCCCAGATTCGGCAGCACTTCTGTCCCCGGCTACGGGAGAGTGTGTGACAGGCCAAGTTCATTGGATCAGGTCGGTGTGTGGATGTTCGGGGGAGGTCGGGCAGACGTAGATCTGCATGTTGTCCGTGCTGCCTACTTCTACCCTCGTCGGCTGCGAGGGGGCGCTGGCCCGCGTAGTAGGAGCCAGCGAGGGCGGCGGCCTGGTCTTCCTGCGGCGCCCAGCTGTGACCTTCACCGCCGTCCCACTCCCGGGAAGCGATCGTCAGTAGTGGGACGGCAGGCCCAGCCGACGAGACCGGAAGACAAGATTCGTGAATCAGCCAGTGAACAGCCGAACAGCCCTGGTGCAAGCCCAGTACCACCTCATCCAGATCACAGATGAACAAGGCCCTGTGGCTGATGACCTCGGCGCGACGCACAACGGTCTCGTGTCAGTCACCGGCGGCGCCGCCGAGGTGATGACCTGGATCCACACCGGCGACGTCCGTGTCACCGTCGAGCCGCACTCTCAGCGGCCCGAGATCGATCCGGGCTGGGAGGAGATCGTCGAGATCTCGTGCGACTCTCCGTCTGGGGAACTGCTGGTGACACCTCTGATGGACGACCCCGCAGATCTGCCCTCTCTGGCGTCGCAAGGACCAGGCACCTACCGACTGCGGATCTACGCACGAGGCAGGGACGCAGCCGTCAACCACACAGAGCCCGATGACGTAGCGGAGACCTACCTGATCCAGAGTTGGCCAGCAGCGCACCAGGACGCACTCCTGGTGAAGGCAACCGACTCCTACGGAGCCCAGAAGCGGGCCCGGCCGGCCAACGACACCATCGTCATCGACCACGAGGACTCACTCGACACCCAAACGGGCCGGGAACGCGACATCCTGCGCCGGGCCGCACGCGGCGACCACCCCTAACTCGCATGGTCGACCTGGCGTGCGCGGCCCTGCGCGCCCAGCGGTAGCGATGTCTGCCGACCGCGCCCAGGATCGCGGTCACGGCGACCTGGCCCAAGGCCACCGTTCAAACGTGCGTGATCCACCTGACCAGGGCCTCGCTTCGACTGTCGTCGTCGCGGGACCACC
>NZ_JBEXCW010000091.1:0-28668 GCF_040605435.1 Streptomyces sp. NPDC005574 | reverse complement strand
GCCGACGAATCCACTCGAGGACAGCCGAAGCGCCAGTCAGTCCTGGGGTCAGACCGCCGAGCGGAGCCACAGCAATCATCACTGTCAGTCCTCGGTGTCCGCCGACTCGAAACGCCAGCGGTGCACCGCGCGGGCGACCAACCCGCCGTCCGGCTCGGGGAGTTCGGGGAGCTCGGCGTCGTAGGCCGCGTCCCACCAGGTGATGACGAGGACGCGGTCCTGCGGGGCCCGGAGGGTCTCGCGGCGCAGAGGCGGCCGGGGCAGCCGCTGCGCGCGGGTCCACGCCAGCAGGTCCTCGCCCCGCCCGGGGACCGCCCGCGCCTCCCACATCAGCGCGACGGTCACGAGTACAGGTTCTCCCCGTCGGTCTCGTGCGCGTGGTCGTGGGAGTGCCCCGGCACGTGCGGGTCCGTCACCGGCAGCGACGAGTCCGCCGACAGGTCCCAGCCCGACGCGGGCCGGTTGCGCGCCACCATCTCCGCGCCCAGCGCCGCCACCATCGCCCCGTTGTCGGTGCACAGCTTCGGCCGGGGCACCCGCAGCCGGATGCCCGCCGCCTCGCAGCGTTCCTGGGCCAGCACCCGCAGCCGGGAGTTGGCCGCGACCCCGCCGCCGATCATCAGGTGGTCGACGCCCTCGTCCTTGCAGGCCCGGACGGCCTTGCGGGTCAGCACGTCCACGACCGCCTCCTGGAAGGAGGCCGCCACGTCACGCACCGGCACCTCCTCGCCCGCCGCCCGCCGCGCCTCGATCCAACGGGCCACGGACGTCTTCAGACCGGAGAAGGAGAAGTCGTAGGCCGGGTCGCGCGGGCCGGTCAGACCGCGCGGGAACGTGATCGCGGAGGGGTCGCCCTCCTTCGCGTACCGGTCGATGACGGGACCGCCGGGGAAGCCGAGGTTCAGCACCCGCGCGATCTTGTCGAAGGCCTCACCGGCCGCGTCGTCGATGGTCGCGCCCAGCGGCCGGACGTCGGAGGTGATGTCCGAGGACAGCAGCAGTGAGGAGTGCCCGCCGGACACCAGCAGCGCCATCGTCGGCTCCGGCAGCGCGCCGTGCTCCAGCTGGTCGACGCAGATGTGGGAGGCGAGGTGGTTGACGCCGTACAGCGGCTTGCCGAGCGCGTAGGCGTACGTCTTCGCCGCCGAGACGCCGACCAGCAGCGCGCCCGCGAGGCCGGGACCGGCGGTGACGGCGATGCCGTCCAGGTCCCGCGCCGTGACGCCCGCCTCCTTCAGCGCGCGCTCGATGGTCGGCACCATCGCCTCCAGATGCGCCCGTGAGGCGACCTCCGGCACCACCCCGCCGAAACGGGCGTGCTCGTCGACGCTGGAGGCGATCGCGTCGGCCAGCAGGGTCGTGCCGCGGACGACACCGACGCCGGTCTCGTCGCAGGAGGTCTCGATGCCCAGGACCAGGGGTTCGTCAGCCATGGATCTCGGTTCCTTGTACGCCGTCGCCGGAAGGGGGACCCGCAGCGGGGCCGCTGTTGGGTGCTGTGGTCAGTTTCATCACCAGGGCGTCGATGTTGCCCGGCTGGTAGTAGCCGCGCCGGAACCCGATCGCCTCGAAGCCGAACCGCTCGTACAGCTTCTGTGCGCGGGTGTTGTCGATCCGGCACTCGAGCATCACCTCGGCGCACTCGAAGGCGGTCGCGGCGCGCAGCAGTTCGGCGAGCAGCCGGCCGCCCAGACCGGTGCCCCAGTGGTCGCGGGCGACGGCGATCGTCTGGACGTCGCCGAGGTCCCCGGAGGCGGCCAGTCCGGCGTACCCGACGATGCGGTCGCCGTCCTCGGCGACGACGTACCGCCGCGTGGCCTCGGCGCCCCGCGCGTGCGCCAGCTCGGACCAGAACATCCCCCGCGACCAGGCGTCCTCGGGGAAGAGGTCCTTCTCCAGGAGGTGCACGTTCTCGATGTCCCACCAGCGCATCTCGCGCAGCCGAGGAGTCACTGTGTCGGTCACTTGGGGGTGACCACCTTGTAGTTCTTGGGGACCTGGGCGTCCGGGCGCCGCAGGTACAGCGGCCGGGGCGGCGGGAGTTCCTCGCCCGCGGCCAGCCGCTCGGCGGCCAGGGCGGCCAGCGCGGCGGCGGACACGTGCTCGGGTTCGCGCGCGTCGGGGAAGGTGTCCGGGTAGAGCAGCGCGCCCGCGCCGACGGCGGGCAGTCCGGCCACCTGGCCGGCGATGTCGGCGGGCCGGTCGACGGCGGGGTCGGTCAGCCGGGTGCGGGGGTCGGCGTACCGCGCCCAGTAGACCTCCTTGCGGCGGGCGTCGGTGGCCACGACGAAGGGGCCCGACTCGACGCCGGCCGCGTAGGCGAGCCCGTCGAGCGTGCACACACCGTGCACCGGCACGCCGAGCGCGAGTCCGAAGGTGTCCGCGGTCATCAGGCCGACCCGCAGGCCGGTGTAGGGGCCGGGCCCGACGCCGACGACGACCGCGGTGACGGCGTCGATCCGGAGCCCGGCTCGGGCGAGCAGGCGGTCCACGGACGGCAGCAGCAGCTCCCCGTGCCGGCGCGCGTCCACCTGGCTCGACGAGGCGATGACGGCCGTGCCGTCGTGCAGGGCGACGGTCACTGCGGGGGTGGCGGTATCCAGAGCGAGCAAGAGCACGCAAACAGCCTACGGCCACGCGGGGCCCGGCACGGCCGCCCCGGCCAGGCCCGTCCCTGCTGCTACCGTCGCCGCGGAGCGTGACGTGCCCCGGCGCGGAACGCCCGCAGCGACCGGCGGGACGACCGGCCGCGGGAGATGACACAGACGACGCGGACGCGCGGACGACGGCCTGCGCGGCGCACGGGACCGCAGAGGTGGCGACGGTGACAGCAGGCAGCTCCGGATTCGTGGCCGCGCTCACCGTGGCGGCCCTGGCGTCGGTCGGCGTCCTCGCCTACCAGGCCTCGGCGGACGTCCCGTCCGACCTGGGGAAGGCGCACGCGCTCGCCTCCGCCTCGGCCGCCGCCAAGAAGGCCCCCCGGGACCGCAGGCACCCCGCCGCCCTGCCCGCCGCGTCCGGCACCGGCCAACGCGTCGTGTACTCGCTGGACGACGACCGGGTGTGGCTGGTCGGCGCGGGCGACAAGGTCCGGCGCACCTACAAGGTCACGCCCGGCACGGTCGACCCGGTCCCGGGCGCCTACGCGGTCACGTCCCGCTCCAACGCGGTCACCGGCACCGACGGCACGCCCGTGGAACACGTGGTCCGTTTCGCCGCCACCGACGGCATCGCGATCGGCTTCAGCTCGGCCGTTGACAACTCGCCGCCGTCGGCGGACGCGCCCGCCCGTACGGGCGGCATCCGGGAGTCCCGGGCGGACGGGAACGCGATGTGGAGGTTCGCGACCATCGGCGCGGCGGTCGTCGTCATCCGTTAGGGCGACAGGACGGCAGTACGGCGGGGGGTACGGCGGGACGGCAGCGCGTCGGGACGGCGGCCCGGCGGCATGGCGGCCCGGCGGCTCATGGGCCCGGCGAGGGGGCGGCGCGGTGGTGCCTCAGCCGGTCGGGCGCGGCAGTGTGCCGGTGGGCGTCGGGCGGCTCACGCGGCCTCGCGGTGGTCCTCCGCGGGTTTTGCCGGCTGCGGGTCCGGGGCGCGCGGCGGTGTCGAGATCAGGTCCGCCGCGGCGCACGAGGCCAGCAGGTCGCGCATGGAGACCACGCGGGGCACGTCTCGGTCCGTGGCCATGGGCGCCTCCTGAAGGTCCGTGAGCGGACGTGGTTAGGCACACCTAACCACGGGCTGGGTACCATGTGACCACGCACAAGAGGCCGAACGCAACATCTTGCCGACACCGTGTCGGAACGTTCGCCGGGCGGGAGCGCCCGCGGGCAGGACGGACGGCCGCGGGAACTTTCGCGGGGTGGGAGCGCCCTCGGGTCGGACGGATGTTCGCCGGGCGGGAGTGTCCTCGGGCCGGACGGCCGGCCGCGTCTCGGGTCGCGCCTCCGGTAGCGCCTCGGGGCGCGCGGACGCCAGGGGCCGGCCCCGCCCGCCGCACCCGCCCTGATGAACCCTCGTCACGCACGGCACGCCCGCGGGCCTCGGTCACACGCCCAGCGCGCCCGCGTCGATCCCCGCCCAGCGGTCTCCGGAGCCGGTCAGTGTCACGTGCCGCACCTCGTCGGTGGTGTCGCCGACGGCCCGGTGGATGTCGATCCGCAGCCGGTTCTCGGTCAGCTCCTCGACCTTGCCCTCGCCCCACTCGACGACGATCACCGAGTCGGACAGCGAGACGTCGAGGTCGAGGTCCTCCATCTCGTCGAGGCCGCCGCCCAGCCGGTACGCGTCCACGTGGACCAGGGGCGGGCCGTCCCCGAGGGAGGGGTGCACGCGGGCGATCACGAAGGTCGGGGAGGTGACCGCGCCCCGGACACCGAGCCCCTCGCCGAGCCCGCGGGTCAGTGTGGTCTTGCCCGCGCCGAGCTCCCCGCTGAGCATCACCAGGTCGCCGGCGCGCAGCGACTTGGCCAGTCTGCGGCCCAACTCCCGCATTTCCTCAGGCGAGTTGACGGTGATGTCCGCAGCGGTGGGGTCAGCCGGGCCGTGCGGTGCTGCTGGTGCTTCCATAGCCACTTACGGTAGCCCCTGCCGGTACGGCACCCGCGCGGGTGAGCAGGTCGGCGAGCCGGTCGGTGACCGCCTCGGGGTGTTCCAGCATCACCAGGTGCCCGGCGTCCGGGACCAGCACGAGTTCCGCGTCCGGCAGCAGGTCGGCGATGGCCTCGCTGTGCTCGCTGGGCGTGACGAGGTCGCCGATCCCGGCCAGGACGAGCACCGGCACGTCCTGGAAGTGGGTGAGCGCCGCGGTCTTGTCGTGGTCGGTGAACGCGGGGTAGAACTCCGCGACCACGTCGATCGGGGTGCCCTCGATCATCCGCTCGGCGAACCGGGCGACGGCCGGGTCGACGTCCCGGGAGGCGAACGAGTACCGCTTGATGATCCCGGTGAACAGGTCGGCGGTGGCCCGGCGTCCCCGCTCTACCAGGGCGGCCTGCTGCCCCAGCGCCTTCAGCACACCGGGCAGCACCCGCCGTACCGCGTTGACGCCGGCGACGGGCAGCCCGAAGTTGACCTCGCCGAGCCGTCCGGACGACGTACCGACGAAGGCGGTGGCGACGACCCGGTCGCGGATCAGCTCCGGGAACTGGTCGGCCAGCGCCATGATCGTCATGCCGCCCATGGAGTGCCCGACCAGCACCACCGGGCCCTCGGGGACCGCCGCGTCCAGGACGGTCTTCAGGTCGCGGCCCAGCTGGTCGATGGTGACCGGCACGTCGTCCTCGGTCTGGGCCACCCCGCGCCCCGACCGGCCGTGGCTGCGCTGGTCCCAGTGCACGGTCCGCACCACTCCGCGCAGGGCGGCCCGCTGGAAGTGCCAGGAGTCCTGGTTGAGGCAGTACCCGTGGCTGAAGACGACGGTGACGGGGGCGGGCGCCTTGCGGCCGAACAGCCGGCGGCGGCGCGGGGAGAGCGGGGGCACGGCTTCGGGGTCGACCTCGTCGACCTCGTAGTACAGCTCGGTGCCGTCGTCGGCACGAGCCTTGCCGGGGGTGCCGCGCAGCGCGCCGTACGGCCCGGCCGAGTCGAGGGCCAGCCGGGCCCGGGTGCGCATGCCGCGCCCGACGGTGAGCCGTTCGAGTGCCACGCCGGCGGCCGCGCCCGCGGCGACCACGCCTATCGCGGCACCGGCGAGGCCGGTGGCCCGGCGCCAGCTCCCGGCCGCCCCCGTGGCGGAGGCCACGGCCAGGACGGCCTCCGCGCTGCTCTCGCTCACGTACCGCTCCTCTTCGCCGGTCTGCTGGTTCGCCGGGTCGGCCGGCTGTGTGGATCGACCGCCGTGTGCGATCTGTTCCTCATGCGGGAGAACTCATGCCTCGTGCACGGGAATTGGTCCCTTGTTCACATAGACGCGCGGGACGCGCGTTCCGATGCGCGTGACGATCTCGTATCCGATCGTGCCCGCGGCCTGCGCCCAGTCCTCGGCGGTGGGCTCGCCGCGGTCACCCGGTCCGAAGAGGACGGCCTCCGCGCCGGCGGCGGGCTCGTCCCCGCCGAGGTCGACGACGAACTGGTCCATCGCGACCCGCCCGGCGACCGTGCGCCACTTGCCGCCGACCAGCACCGGGCCGGTCCCGGAGGCGTGCCTCGGAATGCCGTCCGCGTAGCCCACGGGGACAAGGCCGAGGGTGGTCTCGCCGGGGGTGACGTAGTGGTGTCCGTAGCTGACGCCGTGGCCGCCGGGCACGTGCTTCACCAGGGCGAGGGAGGCCGACAGCGTCATCACCGGGCGCAGCCCGAAGTCGGCCGGGGTGCCGACCTCGGGGCTGGGCGAGATGCCGTACAGCGCGATACCGGTCCGCACGAGGTCGAAGTGGGACTCGGGCAGGGTGAGCGTGGCCGGCGAGTTGGCGAGATGCCGCACCTCGGGGCGGGCGCCCCGCTGTTCGGCGTACGACACCATCTCGCGGAAGAGGGCGAGCTGGGCGGCGACGGAGGGGTGGCCGGGTTCGTCGGCGCAGGCGAAGTGGGACCACAGGCCGGTGATCCGGACGAGGCCCCCGGCCTCGGCGCGCAGGGCCTCGCCGACCAGCTCGGTCCAGTCGGCGCCGGGCTGGCAGCCGCCGCGGCCGAGCCCGGTGTCGGCCTTGAGGTGGACGCGCGCGGGCCGGCCTGCCTGCCGGGCGGCCTCCGTGACCTCGCGCAGGGCCCACATCCCGCTCACCGACACGTCGAGGTCGGCCTCGATCGCCTGGAGCCAGGGGCCGCCCGGCGTCCACAGCCAGCACATGATCCGCACCTCGGCGGGCAGTCCGGCGCCGGCGCGCAGGGCGAGGGCTTCCTCGGGCGTGGCCGTGCCCAGCCAGGACGCGCCCGCCTCGACGGCCGCGCGGGCGCAGGGCAGCGCCCCGTGGCCGTAGGCGTCGGACTTGACCACGGCCATCAGGGCGGCGCCCGGCGCCAGGGCGCGCAGGGTCCGCACATTGGCGCGCAGGGCGTCCAGGTCGATCTCGGCGCGGGCCCGCAGGGGTGCGGTCGGCGCGGTTGCTGTCTCACTCATGGCGTCCCCAGTGTCTCAGAGGGGTCGGACAGCACGCGGAGGGCGGGCGGGCACCGGGGCCCGGACCGGCCCGGGGACGCGAAGGGCCGGGGACCCGGGGCCGGACACGGAACTAGGGACCGGGCCGGTGGCCCCACACGTACACGCGGTCGCCCTTCTTGAGCACGTCCCACAGCCTGCGGGCGTCGGTGAGGGTCAGGTTGACGCAGCCCATGGAGCCGACGGTCGTGTAGATGCTGCCGTAGACGGCGTGGAACGCCTCTCCCCCGTCGAAGAACTGGGCGTACGGCATGGGGTTGTTGTACAGCGTCGACCAGTGGTTCTTGTGCCGCCAGTAGATCGTGTGCCAGCCGGTGCGCGTCCGGTGCCCGGCCCGCCCGCTGCGCATCGGCAGCGGCCCGAGGACGACCTTCGTGCCCTTCTGCACCCAGGTCAGCTGCCGGTCGAGATCGACGCAGGCGACGCGGTACGAGCGCACCGGGCACTTCTTCGCCTCGTTCGGGTTCTTGCGGGCGGACAGCAGCTGCATCCGCGCCCAGGTGACGGGACCGGCGAAGCCGATGGCCGGCCTGATGTGCTGCTGCCGCTGGAAGGCGGCGACGGCACGGCAGTCGGCGGCCGACTGCTTCCCGTCCACCGTGAGCCCCAACCACCGCTCCACGGCCCGCTGGTAGGGGCCGGTGCGTCTGCTGCAGGTCACCTTGGCGGCGGCGTCGCCGAGCGGCACGTACTCGACGAGCGCGTACGTCCCCTCGGCCGCCTCCCGTGGTTCGACGGCGTCCTCCTCGGCGGTCGGCACGTACACCCTCGGCGGCAGCACCTGGTCGGGGGTGTCGGTCTGCCAGGGCTGGTACGGCCCCGGCGCCACCCCTGGCCCCAACTCGGCCTCGGGCCCGGCGGCGGGCGGGACGGGCTCGACGGCGGCGGGGGCGGGGGCGGTGTGTACGGGGTCGGCCGCGGCGGCGGCTCCGGCGGGGAAGGCGCTCACCGCGGCGAGCAGCACCGCGACACTCCGACAGGCGATACGTCTGCTGATCATGCGATCAGACAAACGCGGTGCCATGAGGTGAGGGGGCTGCCGCGCGGCGGGGTCACCCTTATTGACGACCCGCCCGGCGCAGTCGCGGGGGCCGGCCGCAAGTCGGGGCGCGGGGCCGGTCACGGCGTCTGCCGCGACGCCGGTCGGGGGCGCCCGGCGCCATCAACCACGCGGCCGTTCGGGGGCGGTCGCACGGCCGGTCGCGGCGTCTGCGACGCGGGCGGTCGCGCGGCTGGTCACTGCGTCAACCACGCGCTCGGTCGGGGGGAGTGGCACGGCCGGTCGGTGGCCGGTCGCGTGGCCCGTCGGGGCCCGGCGGGTAGCCCCTCGCGTGACCGGTTGGTGGCGGTCACGTGGCCCGTCGGAGCCCGGTCACGCGGCCACGGCCGGTCGGTGGCCGGACTCGTGGCGATCGGGGGACCCGGCGGGGTGTTTGTTCAGCCGCGTACGTCGCGCCAGGCGCTGGGAATCGCCGCCGCCACGTCGTGCGCGCCGACCGGCGCCCCGTCGGAGGCGAACCGCCCGGCCAGCCCGTGCAGATACGCGGCCGTGCTCCCCGCGTCCAACGCCGGGAGGCCGGCCGCGAGCAGCGACCCGGCGAGGCCCGACAGGACGTCCCCGCTGCCGGCCGTGGCCAGCCAGGACGTCCCGGTCGCGTTCACCCGGGCGGCCCCGCCGCCGGAGTCGGCCACCAGGGTCGTGGAGCCCTTGAGCAGCACGGTCGCCCCGTAGCGCCCGGCCAGTTCGCGCGCCGAGGTCAGCCGCGCCGACTCGACCTCCTCCCGGCCGACGCCGAGCAGGGCGGCGGCCTCCCCCGCGTGCGGGGTCATCAGTGTGGGGGCCGTCCGCGACCGTACGGCGTCCGGGTCGGCGAGCCGTAGTCCGTCCGCGTCGATCAGCACCGGCACGTCGGACGCCAGGACCTCCGCGACGGTCGCCGCGTCGTCCCCGGCCCCGGGCCCGACGACCCAGGCTTGCACGCGCCCCGCCTTCCGCGGCCCCCGGTCCGAGACGAGGGTCTCGGGGAAGCGGGCGATCACCGCGTCGGCGGCGGGCCCGACGTACCGTACGGCCCCGGCCCCGCCGCGCAGCGCACCGGACACGGCGAGCACGGCCGCCCCCGGGTAGCGGGCCGATCCGGCGGCGATCCCGACGACCCCCCGCCGGTACTTGTCGCTCTCGGCGCCGGGCAGGGGCAGCAGCGCGGCCACGTCCGCGTGCTGCAACGCCTCCAGTTCCGGTACGGCGGGCAGGGCGAGCCCGATGTCGACGAGCCGTACCGCACCGGCGTACTCCCGCGCGGGGTCGATCAGCAGGCCCGGCTTGTGCGCCCCGAAGGTGACGGTCACGTCGGCCCGCAGTGCGGTGCCGCGGACCTCGCCGGTGTCGGCGTCCACCCCGCTCGGCAGGTCCACGGCGACGACGACGGCCCGGGAGCGCTCGGCGGCGGCGGCCAGCGGAACGGCGTCCGGCCGCAGTCCGCCCTTGCCGCCGATCCCGACGATGCCGTCGAGGACGAGGTCGGCCCGGGCGATCAGTTCCTCGGCCCGGTGGCCGGCCTGTGTGGAGGGTGCGGGCGGTTGTCCGGGGGCGCCATGAGGGAGCGTGCTGCCGCCGGCCCGGCGCAGCGCGGCCAGACCTCCGGCGTGGGTGCGCTCCGGCGCGAGCAGCACGGCCGTGACACCGACGCCGCGACGGGCCAGCCTGGCCCCCGCGTACAGGGCGTCCCCGCCGTTGTCGCCGCTGCCGACCAGGAGCACGACCCGGGCGCCGTAGACCCGGCCGAGGAGATCCGCGCTCGCGGCGGCGAGCCCCGCGGCGGCCCGTTGCATGAGGGCGCCTTCGGGCAGCCGCGCCATGAGGTCGCGTTCGGCTGTTCGGACGGTCTCCACGCTGAATGCGGTACGCATGCGATCGAGTCTGCCCCGGATGCGCCGGGTGAGCACATCAGGTCGCCGTTGGAGGCCTGGTCCACATCGGCCGGGCCGGGCGGGCGCCCGTGAGGTCATCCCTCCGCGACGACCACCGCCGACGCCACCCCGGCGTCGTGACTCAACGACAGGTGCCAGGAGGTGACGCCCAGTTCGGCGGCCCGGGCGGCCACCGTGCCCCGTACGCGCAGCCGCGGGCGGCCGGAGTCCTCGACGTAGACCTCCGCGTCCGTCCAGTGCAGGCCCGCCGGTGCGCCGAGGGCCTTGGCGACGGCCTCCTTCGCGGCGAAGCGGGCGGCGAGCGAGGCGACGCCACGGCGTTCTCCGCCAGGCAGCAGCAATTCGTTCTCCCGGAACAGGCGTTGGGCCAGTCCGGGCGTACGTTCCAGCGACGCCGCGAACCGCTCGATCTCGGCCACGTCGATACCGACCCCGATGATGCTCATGCCGAGCACTTTATGCGCGGCGGCCTGTGCGGGCCGCTTTTCACGCCTTTCACGCACGAGTGGGGCCCCGGTCGTGACCGGGGCCCCACTCGCACATCGGCGTACGCGCCTACCAGCGGTACCAGCGGCCCCGACGGCCGCCACCTCCCGCCGGGCGGACGACGAAGCCCAGCGCCCACACCACGAGCACGATGACCGCTATCCACCACAGCGCCTTCAGTGCGAATCCCGCACCGAAAAGAACAAGAGCCAGCAGAAGAACCAGAAGCAGGGGAACCATGTTTATCAACCTCCAGAACACCGGATGCCCCCACCTCGAACGAACACGCCTCCGGGATTCACTGTTTCTCCACGGGAGTTGCGGGAATGCGAGAAATGCTCGCCGCCCGGCCCGGCGCTATGCAGCCGCCAGTTCGCACCAGACGTATTTGCCCCGGTTGCCTTCCCTCGCGAGTGGCTGCCAGCCCCAGACGTCCGCACAGGCCCGCACGAGAGCCAGCCCCCGCCCGCCCTCCGCGTCGAGGGTCCCGTCCAGCGGCACGGGCGGCTCGGGCGGTCCGGGGTCCGCGTCCCACGCCCCGATCCGCAGCACCCCCGCCGACCAGCGCACCCGCAGAGCCGCGGGCCCCTTGGTATGGCGTACGGCGTTGGAGACCAGCTCAGCCGCCAGCAGCTCGGCGACGTCGACCAGTCGGATCAACCCGTGCATGGTGAGGATCAGACGGAGGGTGCGGCGACTGACGGTGACAGCGCGCGGATCGTTCGGGACGTACAGGGAGTACTCCCAGGGCTCACGTTCGGGCATGCGTCAACTCCGTTGCGGTGGTGGGGGGTTGCGGACAGACGGGCGGTGGCAGTGCCGTAGCCGTCGTGGCAGGACGGGACGGTGCGCTTCCGGGTGCCCCGGGGTGCCGCAGGGTGTGCGTCGCGTCACTGACGGTAGGGCTAACTTGTCATCCCAAGCAAGCCGATCCCGTAATCTCACCCTCGAACGAGTCGCGCCGATCGGCGTGTTGAGGCGAGGAGCGATCGATGGTCCTGAGGCGCGAACCGACGGCACGACAGCTGCGCCTGGGGGTCGAGCTGCGCAGGCTCCGGGAGGCGGCCGGGCTCACCGGCCAGGAGGCGGCAGCACTGCTCGGGACCGGCCGGGTCCAGATCAGCCACATCGAATCCGGACTCACCGGCGTGAGCGAGGAGCGGCTGCGCCGCCTCGCCTCCCATTACGCCTGCACCGACGCCGAGTTCATCGACGCGCTGACCTCGATGACCGCTGATCGGACGCGTGGCTGGTGGGAGGAGTATCGAGGAGCGCTGCCCACACCCTTCCTGGATCTGTCCGAGCTGGACCACCACGCCCGGTTCCAGCACAACGTGGCCATCGTGTTCGTGCCGGGCCTGTTCCAGACGGCGGACTACGCCCGTGCCGTGTTCTCCAACAGGATCCCCGAACTCACCGCGAAGGACATTGACTTGCGCGTTCGGCACCGCCTCGCGCGCCGCACGGTCATCGACGGGCCCACCCCCATCCCCTTCAAGGTGGTGATCCACGAAGCGGCCCTCCGCATCCGGGTCGGCGACCACGCCACCTCACGGGCCCAACTCACCCGCGTCCTGGAACTGTCCGAAGCGGAACACATCATCGTGCGGGTCATCCCCTTCGACCTGGACGGCTTCTCCTGGGGCGGCAGCGCGATGACCTACGTCGGCGGCGCCGTGCCCAAACTGGACACCGTGGTCCGCGACGCTCCCCATGGCGCGACCTTCGTCGATTCCGAAGCTCAACTCGCCACCTACCGAACACGCTTCCGTAAAGTGGAGGCGGTTTCACTCGCGCCGGAACGCTCGCGTGACTTCATCCACAGACTGGCGAAAGAGCTGTGAGGCACCTCGTGACCCCCGACAACTGGCGGAAGTCGTCCTACTCCGACGGCGGCGACGGCAACGACTGCGTGGAGATCGCCGCCTCCCCGACTTATGTCGCCGTACGCGACACGAAGGCCCCGACCCGAGCCGTGCTCGACTTCCCGGCCGGAACCTTCGCAGCGTTCCTGAACGGCGTGAAGGGCTACTCCACCGTCACCGACTTCGCCAGGTTGCGCGGCTGATCCACCTCGTTGCCCCGGGCCGTGGCCAGTTCGCAGGCGAAGACCTGCAACGGGACGGTGGCGACCAGAGGTTGGAGCAGGGTCGGGGTCGCGGGGATGCGGATCAGATGGTCGGCGTACGGCACGACCGCCTCGTCGCCCTCCTCCGCGATGACGATGGTGCGGGCACCCCGGGCGCGGATCTCCTGGATGTTGGACACGATCTTGTCGTGGAGGACGGACCGGCCCCGCGGTGAGGGGACCACGACGACCACCGGCAGGTCGTCCTCGATGAGGGCGATCGGCCCGTGCTTGAGTTCACCCGCCGCGAAGCCCTCGGCGTGCATGTAGGCGAGTTCCTTGAGCTTGAGGGCGCCTTCGAGGGCCACCGGGTAGCCGACATGCCGGCCGAGGAAGAGCACGGTGTCCTTGTCGGCGAGCGAGCGTGCCAGGGCGCGGACCGGCTCCATGGTCTCCAGGACGCGGTCGACCTCGCCGGAGATCTGGGAGAGGTCGCGGATGACGGCGCCGATCTCGTCGCCCCACTTGGTGCCGCGTACCTGGCCGAGGTAGAGGGCGACGAGGTAGCAGGCGACGAGCTGCGTGAGGAACGCCTTGGTGGAGGCGACGGCGACCTCGGGTCCGGCGTGGGTGTAGAGCACGGCGTCGGACTCGCGGGGGATGGTCGAGCCGTTGGTGTTGCAGATGGCGAGGACCTTGGAGCCCTGTTCGCGGGCGTGCCGCAGAGCCATCAGGGTGTCCATGGTCTCGCCGGACTGGGAGATGGCGATGACCAGGGAGCGCGGATCGAGGATGGGGTCGCGGTAGCGGAACTCGCTGGCCAGTTCCACCTCGCACGGGATGCGGGTCCAGTGCTCGATGGCGTACTTGGCGATCATCCCGGCGTGGAAGGCCGTACCGCAGGCGACGATGACGACCTTGTCCAGCTCGCGCATCTCGGCGGCGGAGATACGGACCTCGTCCAGGGTCAGTGAACCCGACGCGTCGATCCGGCCGAGCAGGGTGTCGGCGACCGCCTTGGGCTGCTCGGCGATCTCCTTGAGCATGAAGTAGTCGTAGCCGCCTTTTTCGGCGGCCGAGGCGTCCCAGTCGACGTGGTACGAACGGACGTCGGCCGGACGCCCGTCGAAGCCGGTGACGGTGACGCCGTCCCGCCGCAGCTCCACGACCTGGTCCTGACCGAGTTCGATCGCCGAGCGGGTGTGGGCGATGAACGCGGCGACGTCCGAGGCGAGGAAGGCCTCGCCGTCGCCGACGCCCACCACCAGGGGCGAGTTGCGCCGGGCGCCCACGACCACGTCGGGTTCGTCGGCGTGCACCGCGACCAGTGTGAACGCGCCGTCCAGCCGTCGGCAGACCAGCCGCATGGCCTCCGCGAGGTCGGCGCAGGAGGAGAACTCCTCGGCGAGCAGGTGCGCCACGACCTCGGTGTCGGTCTCGGAGGACAGCTCGTGCCCGCGCTCGGCCAACTCGGCACGCAGGGCGGCGAAGTTCTCGATGATGCCGTTGTGCACGACGGCGACGCGGCCCGCGTTGTCGAGGTGCGGGTGGGCGTTGGCGTCCGTGGGGCCTCCGTGGGTGGCCCACCGGGTGTGCCCGATACCCGTCGTCCCGGCCGGCAGCGGCCGGTCGACCAGCTCCTTCTCCAGATTGACCAGCTTCCCGGCCTTCTTGGCGGCGGCGAGCCCCCCGTCGGCGGGCACGGCGACGCCGGCCGAGTCGTATCCCCGGTACTCCAGGCGCTTCAGCCCGGCCATCACGACCTCGAGCGCCGACTGCGACCCCACGTATCCCACGATTCCGCACATGGGCGGCAGCCTAGGCGCCACCACCCGTCGAAACCCGGCACTCCCTGCCCGAAATCGGAAATCACGCACGAGACGTGAACCGGCCATCTTCGATCCCCCGCCAACCGCCAGCCCCACCAGCCGCACACATGGACCACACAGTGAGTTCATAGGTACGCGCGGAGATCCGCACAAAACGGGTTACCTGCCAGTAGGCGATTTCCCGCCACCCGCGAGGCCACGTATGAAACAAACCTCTGTTCGATGAGGTCCGGGCATGTCTATGGTGGCGGCCGCCTCGACGGACCCTGACCAGTCCGTCCGGGCAAGTCAATCAGCGACCGGGGGAACAGTGTCGCCACGCCACGGGGGGCGCATCGTCATGCCGCAGTGTCCGCAATACGCGATCCCCATGCCGGCCGACTCCTGCCGTGCCGCACCCTCCGCATGAAGGGATGCGCGCTCTTGCGCCTCAGACCACCGCGACTCATCAGCCCCGCACCAGGACGACCCAAGCTTCTGACCCGGCTCATCCCACCGGTCCTCGCGGTCGCGGTCCTGGCCGGCCTCACCGCCCGCCCCGACCTGCTCGACCGGGACACCGGACGCGACGCTGTCCCCGCGAGCGACTCGTACGACGGTTTCGACAGCAAGGCGGCCGAGCAGCTGCGCGCCGACCAGTGTGTGGGCGTCGACGCCCTGCGCAAGGGCGGGCCCAGCCTGTTCGCTCTCGCGCAGAACGCCATCGGGCTGCCGCCCGACCAGCTGCACCAGAAGCTCGACCGGGATCTCTACAACGAGAGCACCCCGCTGCACCAGGCCTTCTACGCGGACAACGCGAGCTCCGACCAGTGGGTCAAGAAGGCCGGTGACCAGGGACAGGCGTGGTCCGGCACGGTCAGTGGGCTGGAGTCCTACCCTGACGCGCCGCGGGACGCGAACAAGATCTTCGACCAGGTCGGCCTGCTTCCATGGCTGTACCAGTCGTACTTCAAGTCCGTCGACCTCTTCTCCCCGTTCTACGAACCATCACCCACCGCCGACGACGCGACGAAGGCCGCCGCGCTCGCGGTCGGCGACCCGCTGTACACCACCGGAGGGACGCAGGAGGAGCAGCAGGCGTGGGCGCTGTGGAAGAAGAACTCCGGGAAGATCCAACCCAATCAGCTGTTCGTTCCCCGGGTGTTCGCCGATGACGCCCGCATCTTCCTGTCCTCGGGCGGCTTTCCCCGCACCGCGCCGGCTGCGGACACCGCCGAGTTCCGTATCGCGGTCGAGGACCTGAAGGCCCGCTTCGCGTCGTGCGCGTGGCACGATCCGATCGACCCGAACCGGGTCCTCGGCAAGGAGGTCGCGCAGGCCTCGGCGGAGTGGCAGCAGGAGATCGCCGCGCAGGCCACGCCGCGCCAGCAGATCCTGGCCGGCAACGTCACCGCGACGAAGGCGCTGCAGGACGGCACCTTCACCCTGGGGCAGATCCTCGGACAGTCGTGGCTGGCGGACTACGCCACACGCTGGCAGGACTACTGGTCCGCGGGCGGCGTGGGCTGGATCGGCGACAGCTACGTGACGATCGAGGTGCCGGGTGCGGCGGGCAGCTGCCTGGATGTTCAGGGCGGCGCGAAGACCAACGGCACGCCCGTGCAGATCTACACCTGCAACGGTGGCGCGTCCCAGCAGTGGACGCTGGAGGGCGGCGAGGACAACCTCCACCTGCGCAATGTCGGCTCCCAGAAGTGCCTGGACGTGGCCGGGAACGCGTCGGCGAACGGCACGAAGATCCAGATCTCGGACTGCTACAAGTCCGACGGTCAGTCGTGGAAAGGCGACGTCCGTGCCACCGCTCCCCTGAAGAGCGTGTCCACGGGCAAGTGCCTGGATCTGAGCGCGTTCACCAAGAGCACGGACGCGCGGCTGTTCGACTGCAAGAACGCCGCTTCGCAGAAGTTCCTGATCAAGCCGTCCGGTCACCAGGGCTCGGGCACTCCCCTGTACCCGGACAAGGCCCAGTTCGACAAGGCGAAGAAGGTCGTCACCGACGCGCAGGCAGCGGCGAAGAAGCAACTGGCGACGCTG
Organism: Streptomyces sp. NPDC005574; assembly: GCF_040605435.1. Lineage (NCBI taxonomy): Bacteria > Bacillati > Actinomycetota > Actinomycetes > Kitasatosporales > Streptomycetaceae > Streptomyces > Streptomyces sp. NPDC005574. Next base: position 12,218 of record NZ_JBEXCW010000091.1, on the reverse strand, counting down.
AGAACGCAGTTGGACAGCGCCACGAAGGCGGCCACCGCCTCGGACACCGCCGAGCAGGCGGCGTACGGCATCGCGGATGCCACCGGTGCGCCGCGGGGTCGCGGTCTGCTGGTCGGCCAGCAGAAGGCGCAGGTCACCAAGGGGTCGGTGGCCGCGCTGACGGCGATGGTGAAGGCCGGCGAGACCGCCGAGGCCGCGACCAGGGCTGCCGCGGGTGACAGCGCGACGATCACGCAACGGGCGCTGGCCCAGGCCGCACAGGTCAACGCGGAGTTCCGCAAGGAGGCCGCGCACGCGGCCGAGTTGCAGGCGAAAGCCGCGGCGGACGCGGCCAAGCTGCACCGCGACAACGCGAAGCGGGACAAGGAGACCGCGGAGGCCAAGCTCGCCGTGGCGCTGAAGGCCGAGGGCGACGCCAGGTCGGCCGCCGCCGACGCCCACGCCAAGCGGCTCGCCGCCGAGGCGGAGGAGGCGACGGCCAAGGCGGAGAAGGAGACCGCCGCGGCCAAGCAGGCCGAGGCCAACGAGCACAAACAGAACGCCCAGGCGGAAGCCGCGAAGGCCAAGGACGCCAAGGACAAGGCCGAAGCGTCCGAGAAGACCGCCGAGAGCAGGCGGGACGACGCGGTCACGGCACGCGACAACGCCAAGGACAAGCGGGACGACGCCTGGGACGCCGAGCAGAAGGCCGACGCCGCCCGTGCCAAGGCGGACGCGAAGGACGCGTACGCCGACTCGCTGGACTCCGGTGAGGCGGCCGACGCCGCCCGCACCGCCGCCAACGAGGCGGACCGGCACGCGGACGACGCGGAGTCGGCCGCCGGCCGTGCCCGGAGCGAGGCCGACGCGGCCACGCAGGCGGCAGCCGAGGCGGACGCCGCGGCCACCCGCGCGGAGGCTGCCGCGAAGCGGGCCCGTTCCGACGCGGACGCCGCCCAGGCCGCCAAGCTGAAGGCCGACGCCGCGGTGAAGACCGCGACCAGCGCCGCCGCGGACGCCATCCAGGCCGCGGCACACGCCGCGGACGAGGCGAAGACGGCGGTCAAGCTCGCCGACGAGGCGGAGGCACTGGCCAAGACCGCCATGGCCGACGCGGACGCGGCGAACAAGGAGGCCGGCAAGGCTCTGGCCGCCGCGGCGAAGGCCGCGGGCTTCGCCCATGTCACCGCGCAGGCCGCGGTCGACGCGGGCAACGCCGCCTCGCAGGTCGCCAAGCCGGCCAACGACGCGATCGAACTCGGCTCGCCTTACGTCGACACCGACTCGGCCGCCGGCCTGGTCGTCCTGGCCGGGCAGGCGTCGAAGTCGATCGCCGATCAGCAGAAGGCCGTCGCCGACGCCCACGCGCAGAACGCGCAGGCCGAGGCCGCCGCCGCGAAGAACCTCGCCGACCAGGCGAAGGGCGACACGAAGATCGCCTACCAGTACGCGGCCGACGCCGCCGCACACGCGGCCGACGCCCGCGGCTACGCCAAGGAGGCCCTCGGCTACGCGGCCGACGCCGCGGAGGCCGCCTCCAAGGCGTCCGCGTCACTGGCCCGCTCAAAGGAGTACGACCGCCAAGCCACGGTGGACGCGGCAGCCGCCGACAAGGCGGCCGGCCGCGCCGAGGGCTACGCGGCGGACGCCCGCTCCTCGGCCGACCAGGCGGCCCTGGACGCCGACGCCGCCCGCACGGCGGCGAGCGAGGCCGAACAGTCCGCGAAGGACGCCCGAGCGGCAGCCGACCGAGCGGACGCGGCAGCCACCGAGGCGGAGGAGGCGGCGAAGGACGCCGCCAAGTACGCGAAGGAGGCCCAGGAGGCGGCCGACCGCACCGAACGGGAGGAAGCCAACAAGGGGGCGTCCGACGGGGTCGGTACGGGCGTTCCCGGTGTGTTCGCCGTCCCGGACGAGTCCACCGTGGAGATCGTCAGCAGCAAGCAGATCGGCACCTGCCCAGGGATGCCGGAAGCGGCCTTCCAGGGCTGCAACGCGAAATACGACCTGGTCGTCACCTACGAGGCCGACTTCTACCTGTGCACCGACGAGCAGGCGCAGGCCACGGCCGACGGGTGCCCGAAGTCGGCGTGGACGTTCCTGCAGCGGTCGACGCTGAAGAACATCAAGATCGACGGATGGACGCACACGTTCTCCGGCAAGGACATCGTCCGCGCCGGATGGCAGAGCCTCTTCGGCGATGTGGCCGGCTCGATCCTGTTCTCCTTCTTCGCCGAAGACCTGATGGACTGCTGGCACGGCGACAAGACGGCCTGCGCCTGGAGCCTCGCCACCTACGTTCCGCTCGAAAGCCTGCTCGCCCCGATCGCGCGTGCCGTCAAGGCCCTCGACGCGGCCGCCAAGACCGGGATCGGCTTCACCGACGCGTGGAAGGCCCTTCGCACGCTCCATCTGTCCGACGAGGCCATCGCCGGGCTCGGCGCCAAAGCCATCGAGGCTCTCGGCAAGGCGCGGAAGTGGTGCGGGGACAGCTTCCCAGGCACCACGCGCGTGCTGATGGCCGATGGCACGACCAAGGAGATCAAGGACGTCAGGATCGGCGATGCGGTTCTCGCCACTGATCCTGAAAGCGGTCTCACCGAAACCCGCACTGTCTCCCGCACCATCTACACACCGGACGACACCGACTTCGCCGCTATCACGATCGACGTCGGGAATGCCCGGATCACCGCCACGCAGCACCACCCCTTCTGGTCACCCAGCGCCCATCGCTGGATAGACGGAGGTGACCTCCGGCCCGGGCAAACACTGCGTACCAGCAGTGGTGCGACCGTCACCGTGCTCCGCGTCCACACCTTCCACCGGCTTCACTCGGCCTACAACCTCACTGTCGACAGACTTCACACCTACTATGTGCTGGCCGGAACGACACCTGTTCTGGTGCACAACGCAAATGGTTGCCCGACCGGAACCATGGTGCTGGGAATCGGCAGCCACTCGGAAGCGCTGGCCAAGGAAATCAAGGAGGGGTACACCTTCAACGGCGATGCATTCGCGGAAGTGGTCGGCAGGGTCAATGGGAAGCCGATCGCCCTGTGGATGACCGAGGTGTCGAACGTCCTGCGCAACAACGGCAAGGTCGCGGTGACCCTGAAGGGATTCGACGGAGATACACCGGCTGAACAATTTGCGCTCGCCTACAAGGCCTGGCGCTCGGGCGACTGGGCGGCCACGCAGTGGGAAATGGGCCAGATCGGTCTCCAGATACAGCTGGGGAACTTCGAATGGCGCAATATCACGTTCTACAGCAAAGAGGGCAAAGTAGTGCCGCGGGATCAGATGCCCGAACCGAACTGGGACGCACTGAATGGGTGAGGTGACGCCGGAGTTCACCGGTTCGGAGATGTTCCGATCGGACAGGTACTTCCAGGTCTGGCAGTACGCCGTCGGTCATCGCAGGCTGCTCCTCCGCAGTAGCCGGGAAAGGCCGCCGGACACCCGGATCGACGTCTACTTCGCCAACGTGGATCTCATGCTTCTACGTCCGGGCTACGACGGCTTGGTCATCCGCCGGGCCGACGACGACGAATGCCGGAAGGTCGGCCTCGACCACGGGGTGGAGGTCAAGCCCGGACGTCTGTTCGTGCTGGGTGGTGGCCTGAGAAGCTTTGTCGTTTCGGCGCCCCCACAGTGGCATGAGGACGAGGGCGCGATGGACGATCCGTCATGGTTCGGTCCCCTGCGAGGAACGCGCTGAGAACTTATCGGGGGCCCCTTGGTAAAGGGGCCCCCGATACTGTCTGGCCGCTCCCCGTATCCGACGGACCACCCCGGTCATCAATGACCGAGGCCCAGCACCGACCATCGCGGTACGCCCTGGAACAGTGGGCACTCGCCAACAACGAGGGCGACGTCGTCGACTGCGTCATAGGCGTCGAACGTCCGCAGGCCGGCAACGTATGGAAGATCATCACGGAGCTGGCGGACCGGGGCCGGCGGCGCGATCCTCATCCCGAACGGCCCCGCGACGCGCTCGCACGGCGTCGGAACGACCCGACGTGACCCACCCCACCCCCCACCCCGTTCAAACTCCGTTAACAATGGACTGTGATCTCCCCGGTCTCCCCGATGCCCCGGAGCGCCCACCGGCACAGGCCGGAGGCGACTCCCTACCTCGACCTCACCCGAGCCGAGTGGAGCGCGCTGCGGGAGAAGACGCCGCTGCCGCTGACCGCCGAGGAAGTCGAGCGGCTGCGCGGGCTCGGTGACGTCATCGACCTGGACGAGGTGCGGGACATCTACCTCCCGCTGTCCCGGCTGCTGAACCTCTACGTCGGCGCCACCGACGGCCTCCGCGGCGCCCTGAACACCTTCCTCGGCGAGCAGGGCTCCCAGTCCGGCACCCCGTTCGTCATAGGCGTCGCCGGCTCCGTCGCCGTAGGGAAGTCCACCGTCGCCCGGCTCCTCCAGGCCCTGCTGTCGCGCTGGCCCGAGCACCCGCGCGTCGAGCTCGTGACGACGGACGGCTTCCTGCTGCCGACCCGTGAGCTGGAGGCCCGCGGCCTGATGTCCCGCAAGGGCTTCCCCGAGTCGTACGACCGCCGCGCCCTGACCCGGTTCGTCGCCGACATCAAGGCCGGCAAGGGCGAGGTGACGGCCCCCGTCTACTCGCACCTCATCTACGACATCGTCCCCGACCAGCGGCTCACGGTCCGCCGCCCCGACATCCTGATCGTCGAGGGCCTCAACGTGCTGCAGCCCGCCCTGCCCGGCCAGGACGGCCGTACCCGGGTCGGTCTCGCGGACTACTTCGACTTCAGCGTGTACGTCGACGCCCGCACCGAGGACATCGAGCGCTGGTATCTCAACCGGTTCAAGAAGCTGCGCGCGACCGCCTTCCAGGACCCGTCCTCGTACTTCCGCAAGTACACCCAGGTCTCCGAGGAGGAGGCCCTCGACTACGCCCGCACGACCTGGCGCACCATAAACCGCCAGAACCTCGTCGAGAACGTGGCCCCCACCCGAGGCCGCGCCACCCTCATCGTCCGCAAGGGCCCGGACCACAAGGTGCAGCGGCTCAGCCTGCGCAAGCTGTGACCGGACCGGCGGGCCGGGCCTCGGCGCGGGCCTGTAGAAATGACCCATGCTGCATCTGCGCCTGATCACCCCGTCCGACAGGACCGACGACGTGGTCCGCCTGATCGAGACGACGGTCGGCACCACCCATGTCGTCCTGCTGCCGGGGGTCGCCCGCAATCCCGCCGGGGACGTGGTGCTGTGTGATGTGGCACGCGAGGCAGGTGACGAACTCCTCACCGGCCTGCAGGAGTTGGGCATCGAGACCACCGGCTCCATCGCCGTGGAGAACATCGACCTGTCGTTGTCCAAGCGCGCCGAGAAGGCCGAGGCGGAGGCCCCCGGCGAGGGCGCGGACGCGGTGCTGTGGGAGCACCTGACGGAGGCCACGCACGAGGAGTCGACCCTCTCGGTCACCTACGTCGCCTTCATCACCCTCGCCACGATGATCGCGGCCTGCGGTGTGGTGCTCGACAACGCCATCCTGATCGTCGGCGCGATGGCGGTCGGACCGGAGTTCGGCCCCCTCGCGGGCATCTGCACCGCGGTGGTGCGGCGCGCGCCCCGGCTGGCGCTGCGCTCCCTGATCGCCCTGATCGTCGGGTTCGCGGCGGCCATGCTGGTGACGGCGGGCTTCAGCCTCTTCATGGACGCCGTCGGCCTGTTCAGCAAGGCCCAGTTGGAGGCCGACCGCCCCAACACCGGTTTCGTGTACGCGCCCGACTGGTTCTCGTTCGTCGTGGCCGTCCTGGCCGGGGCCGCCGGCACCCTCTCCCTGACGTCGTCCAAGTCGGGCGCCCTGGTGGGCGTCGCCATCTCGGTGACGACCGTCCCGGCCGCGGCCAACGCGGCCGTGGCCCTGACCTACGGCGACACCAACCAGACCTGGCACTCGACGGAGCAGCTCCTGCTCAACCTGGTGGGGATCATCCTCGCGGGCATCCTCACCCTGCTGGCCCAGAAGTGGTTCTGGTCCCTGCACCGCTCCAACAGGCGCCCGGGTGACTTCCCTTCGGCGGCGAGGCGACCGACCGGCACGCCAGGGCACTGACGACCCGGGGCCTCCCCCGGCCGGGCCGGACCGGTACCCCAGGACCTCCCCCGGCCGGGCCGGACCCGTCCCCGGGACCTCCCCCGCCCGGGCCGGACCAGTCCCCCGGGACCACCCCGCCCGGGCCGACGGCAGCCCGGCCCCCAACACCTCTAGCCCAGCGCGGACTTCACCACGTCGGCCAGCCTCCCGGCCACCGACCGCGCCTGGTCGATGTCCGCGGCCTCGACCATGACCCGTACCAACTGCTCGGTCCCCGAGGGCCGCAGCAGGACCCGTCCCGTGGCGCCCAGTTCCCGCTCCGCCTCGGCGACGGCGGCGGCGAGTTCGGCGGAGCTGCCCACCCGCGTGCGGTCCACGTCCGGCACGTTGATGAGGACCTGGGGCAACCGCTCCATGACGGCGGCGAGGTCCCGCAGCGACCGGCCGGTCTCGGCGACCCGGGCGGCGAGGAGGAGGCCGGTCAGAGTGCCGTCACCGGTCGTCGCGTGGTCCAGGATGATGACGTGCCCGGACTGCTCGCCGCCGAGGGCGTAGCCGTGCTCCTTCATCTCCTCCAGCACGTACCGGTCACCGACCGAGGTCTGGATGATCTTCAGTCCCTCGCGCTCCAGCGCCAGCTTGAAGCCCAGATTCGACATGACCGTCGCGACAACGGTGTCGGAGCGCAGTGCGGAACGCTCCCGCATCGCCAGCGCGAGTACGGCCATGATCTGGTCGCCGTCCACCTCCTCACCGGTGTGGTCGACGGCGAGGCAGCGGTCGGCGTCGCCGTCGTGCGCGATCCCGAGGTCCGCTCCGTGTTCGAGGACGGCGGCCTTCAGCGGCCCGAGGTGGGTGGAGCCGCAGCCGTCGTTGATGTTGAGCCCGTCGGGTTCGGCACCGATGGTGACGACCTCGGCCCCGGCCCGGGTGAAGACCTCGGGCGAGACCAGGGCGGCCGCGCCGTGCGCCTCGTCGAGGACGATCCGCAGACCGTCCAGACGGTTCGGCAGCACGCCGAGGAGATGTTCGACGTACCGCTCGGAGCCCTCGTCGTAGGACCGGACCCGGCCCACGCCCTGGCCGGTCGGCCGGTCCCAGGGGGCGCCGGTGCGGTGCTCCTCGTAGACGGCCTCGATCCGCTCCTCCAGCTCGTCGTCGAGCTTGTGCCCGCCGCGCGCGAGGAACTTGATGCCGTTGTCGGGCATCGCGTTGTGACTGGCGGAGAGCATCACGCCGAGGTCGGCGCCGAGCGCGCCCGTGAGATACGCCACCGCCGGCGTCGGCAGCACGCCGACGCACCGCACGTCCACGCCCGCGCTGGCGAGGCCGGCGACCACGGCGGCCTCCAGGAACTCCCCGGACGCGCGCGGGTCGCGGCCGACCACGGCGGTCGGCCGGTGGCCCGCGAAGGTGCCCGCCTCGGCCAGTACGTGCGCCGCGGCGACGGAGAGGCCCAGTGCCATCTCGGCCGTCAGATCCGCGTTGGCGACACCGCGCACGCCGTCCGTGCCGAAGAGTCGTCCCACTTGTCCTCCTGAGGAAGCATCAGTTCCGGAAGTCCGGAAGCCGTCCGGTGACTTCCGCATCCCAGGCATTCCATGCCTGAACATCAGATCACACAAGACTTTGAAGGTCTTATGTCGTTATACGCCCAGGCTGTGATAAACGAACGCCCCGGCGGCACAGTGGCGTGCCGCCGGGGCGTTCGGACTACCTGCAGGCAGCAGCGATTAACGCTTGCTGTACTGCGGAGCCTTGCGGGCCTTCTTGAGACCGGCCTTCTTGCGCTCGACCGCACGGTCGTCACGCTTGAGGTAACCGGCCTTCTTGAGGGCGGCGCGGTTGTTGTCGACGTCCGCCTCGTTCAGCGCGCGGGCGACACCGAGACGGAGCGCACCGGCCTGACCGGAGACGCCGCCACCCGAGATGCGGGCGATGACGTCGTAGCGGTTGTCGAGCTCGAGCACCTTGAAGGGCTCGTTGACTTCCTGCTGGTGCACCTTGTTCGGGAAGTAGTCCTCGAGCGTGCGCCCGTTGACCTTCCACTTGCCGGTGCCCGGGACGATCCGGACGCGGGCGATGGCGTTCTTGCGGCGGCCCAGGCCGGCGGCCGGCTGGGGGTCGCCGAAGCGGCCGGCCAGCGACTCGGAGGTGTACTCGCCCTCGACGGGCACCTCGGACTCGGTGGTGTAGCTCTCGATGTCCACGTTCTCGACATCGGCGTTCTCGTCGAGCGGCTGCTCGACAGTGGTCTCGGCCACGATTCTCCTCAGAATTCTCTACGTCTTAGGGGGTGGCCGGAACTACTGCGCGACCTGGGTGATCTCGAACGGCACCGGCTGCTGGGCAGCGTGCGGGTGCTGGTCGCCCGAATAGACCTTCAGCTTCGAGAGCACCTGACGGCCCAGGGTGTTCTTGGGGATCATGCCCTTGATGGCCTTCTCGACGGCCTTCTCGGGGTTCTTCGCCAGCAGCTCGTCGTAGCGGACGGAGCGCAGACCACCCGGGTAACCGGAGTGGCGGTACGCCAGCTTCTGGGTCTTCTTGTTGCCGGAGAGGTGCACCTTGTCGGCGTTGATGATGATGACGAAGTCACCCGCATCGACGTGAGGTGCGTAAATCGGCTTGTGCTTGCCCCGCAGGATGTTCGCGGCAGTGGTCGCCAGACGACCCAGGACGACATCCTGGGCGTCGATGACGTACCACTGGCGAGTGATGTCGCCGGGCTTGGGGCTGAACGTACGCACGGTCGTAGCCTTCGCTTCTTCAGTGAGTGGGTCCTGACATGGCCACCACGGACGATGTACGACAGCCCTGGCGGACCTCGGTGACGCAACCGAGTCCTGCCGCTGGTCATCGGCCCGGTGGACCGGTGTAAGGGCCCCTCACGTGAGAATGAGCAAGCCAATACACATAACGAACAAGCAGGATACCTTCGGGGACCCGGACGGGTCAAAACGCGGGATCGCTGCCGGTACTCATCGTACCGGGCCCCCGCCCCGACCTCCGGCCCCCGAGCTCGCCGGACCCGCGGGAACGGCTGTGACCTGCGAAGACGTGGGACCCGTGTGACGCAGGGGACGCGCAGAGTGACATGTTCCTTCACATTCACACAGCACAACGACACCCGTTCGCACGTCTAAGATGCGGCCCATGAGCTTTGGGCAGGGGGGACCCCAGTCCCAGTGGGATCCCTGGAAACCGAATTCCCAGCAGCAGCCGTGGCACACCGGCACCGACCAGACGCCGGACTGGGCCGCGCTGGCCGAGGCGTCCGAGACGCGCAACAGGCGCCGCCGACTGCTGTTCATAGGCGGCGGCGTGGTCGCCACCGTGGCGATCGGCGTCGCCGTGGCGATGGGCGTCATGGACGCGGGCGGCAAGGACGAGGCGTCGGGCACGCCGAACTCCCAGCCCTCGACGGCCGACCTGCCGAGCGCGACCGGCGGGACGGCCCCGTCGTTCGCCCCGACCAGCGCACCGCCCCCGCTGGACCCGAAGGAGTTCATCGCCAGCAAGAACAAGGACACGGCGCCGGTCGGCCCCGACATCCTCTTCCCGGGCACCCAGCTGACCGTGGGCGAGACCGTGTACAAGAAGGGCGCGGTCGCCGACACGAAGAACTGCGCGTCGGCCGCGCGGGGCACCCTCGTCAAGGTCCTCGGCACCAACAAGTGCACCCGCCTGATGCGCGTGACGTACTCCAGGGACGGCGTCGCCGTGACGGTCGGCGTGGCCCTGTTCGACACCGAGGCGCAGGCGACCGCCGCCAAGAGCCAGGCCGACAACAAGAGCATCGTCGGATCGCTGGCCGGCAAGGGCGTGAAGGCGTTCTGCAACTCCGCGATCTGCCGTTCGACCACCAACTCCCTCGGCCGCTACGCCTACTTCACGATCGCCGGGTTCACCGACGGCAAGGACGTGACGACGAAGGACACCAAGGTCTTCTCCACGGGCAACGACCTGGCGGAGTTCGCGTTCCGCCAGATCCGCCGCCGCGGCGAGGCCCAGGCGTCGGCCGCCGCCGCGGGCTAGGCCGGGCCGGGGGCCGGGGCCGCCGGGGTCAGCAGCAGCCGGCCCCGGGCAGCGACCGCTTGTTCCGCGCCTCCCGGCTGCGCGCGGCCAACAGCTCGTCGGCGGGGTACCCGACCTCCTCCAGCGTCAGCCCGTGCGGCCGTACGACGTGCACGGCCGAGTCCCGTACGCCGGCCGCCAGCACCTTCCCGGGCCACTCGCTCCCCCGGTGGCCGTCGCCCACGAACAGCAGCGCCCCGATGAGCGAGCGCACCATGTTGTGGCAGAACGCGTCGGCGCGGACGGTCGCGGTGATGATGCCGTCCTCGCCCCGCTCCAGCGCCAGCTCCTGGAGCGTACGGATGGTGGTGGCCCCCTCGCGCCGCTTGCAGTAGGCGGCGAAGTCGTGCTCGCCGAGCAGGGCCCGCGCCGCCTCGTTCATGGCGTCCACGTCCAACGGCCAGTCGTGCCACAGGACATGGCCACGCAGCAGCGGGTCGACCCCGCCGGGGCTGTCGGTGACCCGGTAGGCGTAGCGCCGCCAGACGGCCGAGAAACGGGCGTTGAAGCCCGCGGGGGCCTCCGTCAGGGACCAGACCCGCACGTCCTTCGCCAGGCGCCCGGCGAGCCGCTTGAGGAGCTTCTCGCGGTGCTCGGCCCACAGCTCGGCGGGCAGGTCGACATGCGCCACCTGCCCCCGCGCGTGCACCCCCGCGTCCGTCCGCCCGGCCACGGTCAGCTCGTACGTCGTCTCCCCCGACCGCGTCACCGTCCGCAGGGCGTCCTCGATGTCGCCCTGCACGGTCCGGCGCCCACCGGCCTGCTTCGCCCAGCCGGAGAACCCGCTCCCGTCGTACGAGAGGTCCATCCGCACCCGTACGAACCCGGGCTGTACTTCGTCACTCACCCCTAGATCCTCTCAGCAACGCAAGAGCGGGCCCGCCCCGAAGGGCGGACCCGCTCGACGCAGGGCGGAGCCTCAGGCGTCCTTGGACTCCTCGGCCGCAGCCGCGTCCTCGACCTCGTCGGCCTTGGTCTCCTCGACCTTGGCCTCCTCGGACTCCTTGACCGCACGCTTGGTGGCGGCCTCGGCCTCGCCGGTCGCCTGCTGCGCGACCGTCAGCGCCTCGACCAGCTCGATGACAGCCATGGGCGCGTTGTCGCCACGACGGTTACCGATCTTGGTGATGCGGGTGTAGCCACCGGGGCGGTTCTCGTAGCGCGGACCGATCTCGGTGAAGAGCGTGTGGACGACGCTCTTGTCCGTGATCACCTGGAGCACCTGGCGACGGTTGTGCAGGTCGCCCTTCTTGCCCTTGGTGATCAGACGCTCGGCGTACGGGCGCAGCTTGCGCGCCTTCGCCTCGGTGGTGGTGATACGACCGTGCTCGAAGAGCGACTTCGCGAGGTTCGCGAGGAGCAGCTTCTCGTGCGCGGCGCTGCCGCCCAGACGGGCACCCTTGGTGGGCTTCGGCATGGTGTCTCTCCTAGGTGTCTGCCCCGGCCGTATCAGGTACCGAAGTCAGTGTCCGAGCAGGCGATCGCCCGTCGGAGATCCAGGCCCCCCGCGGGGGGCCTGGAAGGGGCGCGGGGAACCGCGCGACCGGCCACGACCGGCCCGCGGACGCAGTACGGCCTCCCCGCGGAGCACTCAGTACTGCTCGGTCTCCACGAAACCGGCATCCGCGTCGTCGTCCGCGCCGAACGCGTCCGCCGCGGCCGTCGGGTCGAATCCGGGCGGGCTGTCCTTGAGGGCCAGGCCCATGCCGGCCAGCTTGGCCTTGACCTCGTCGATGGACTTCGCACCGAAGTTGCGGATGTCCAGCAGGTCGGCCTCGGAGCGGGCGACGAGTTCACCCACGGAGTGGATGCCCTCACGCTTGAGGCAGTTGTAGGACCGGACGGTGAGCTCGAGCTCCTCGATCGGCAGCGCGAGGTCGGCGGCGAGGGCGGCGTCCGTGGGGGACGGGCCCATGTCGATGCCCTCGGCGTCGATGTTGAGCTCACGCGCCAGACCGAACAGCTCGACCAGGGTCTTGCCGGCCGACGCCATGGCGTCACGCGGACGCATGGCCTGCTTGGTCTCGACGTCGACGATCAGCTTGTCGAAGTCGGTGCGCTGCTCGACACGGGTCGCCTCGACCTTGTAGGT
>NZ_JBEXCW010000090.1:0-29709 GCF_040605435.1 Streptomyces sp. NPDC005574 | reverse complement strand
GGAAGCTAAGCCTTACAGCGCCGATGGTACTGCAGGGGGGACCCTGTGGGAGAGTAGGACACCGCCGAACAAATCTTGGGAAAACCCCCGTACCAATGGTGCGGGGGTTTTCTGCGTTCCGGGGTCGTTTATCGTCGAGGGTATGCGCTACGACCTGGTTATCTTCGACAACGACGGCGTCCTCGTCGACAGTGAACCGATCTCCAACCGGCTGCTGGCCGCCTACCTCACGGAGCTGGGGCACCCCACCTCCTACGAGGACTCCATCCGGGACTACATGGGGTCCGCCATGCACCGGATCCACGACCTCGTCCAGGAGCGCACCGGCCAGAGCCTGCCGGCCGACTTCGACGACACCTTCCACCGGCGGGTCTTCACCGCGTTCGAGCAGGAGCTGAAGCCCGTACCCGGAGTCGTCGGCGTCCTGGAGAAGCTCGCGGCCGACGGAGTGCCGTACTGCGTGGCGTCGTCCGGAAGCCACGAGCGGATCAGGGTCGGGCACCGGACGACCGGGCTCGACCGGTGGTTCGACGACGCCCGTGTCTTCAGCGCGCAGGACGTCGGACGGGGAAAGCCGGCGCCGGACCTCTTCCTGTACGCGGCCGCGCGGATGGGCGTCGAACCCGCGCGGTGTGTGGTGGTCGAGGACAGTCCGCTGGGCGTGCGGGCGGCTGTCGCCGCCGGGATGGACGTCGTCGGGTTCACCGCGATGACGCCCGCGGACAGTCTCGCGGGTGCCGGTCAACTCTTCGGCGACATGGCGGAGTTGGCTGACCTGCTCAGGTGATCCGAGCCACCCGGCGGGCACTGACATTTGTCATGCGGAGCTCCGGACGATCGTTTCTACTGCCGGGTGGCCCCAGCCGCGAAGCTGAGGGCATGACGACGAACCGGAAGCCCGGCACGCGGCACCACCTCGCTCCGCTGCTCATGGATGTGGCCCTGCCCATCGGGTCGTACTACCTGCTCAGGAACGGCTTCGGGACGAGCACGCTCGCCGCCCTCGCGTGGAGCAGCGTGGTGCCGGCCGCGCGCACCGTGTGGGGCGTGCTGCGGGAGCGGACCGTCAACGGGTTCGCCGCCCTCATCCTCTTCGTGAACGTGGTGGGGCTGCTGCTCAGCTTCGTCGCCGGCGACCCCCGGCTGATGCTCGCCAAGGACAGTGGCGTCAGCAGCGCGATCGGGATCGGCGTACTGGTCTCGGTGGCGATGGGCAGGCCGATGATGACAGCCGCCATGAAGCCGTGGCTGGTGAAGGGTGACGCGGCGAAGGAAGCCGCCTGGGAGCGGCTGTCGAGCGGATCGGCGCGGTTCCGGCGGGCCGAGCGGGTCTTCTCCATGGTGTGGGGTGCGGTGCTGCTCGCCGAGTGCGTCGTGCGGGTGGTGGGCGCCTACACGCTGCCGGTCGACACGATGGTGTGGCTCGGCTCCGTGATCATGATCGTGGCGATGGTGCTGGGGTTCCTGGTCAGCGGCGCGCTGGCCGCGGGACCCATGGCGGTCATGCTGGCCGCCGAGGTGAAGGCGCCCGGGGAGGGGAGCCGGGTGTCCCTGACGCCCGTCGGGTCGCCCGAGGTCGCCCTCGCCCGCTGAAGCTGAGAGAAACTCATCTTTGGCTGGATCTACCCACGAGTACGCCGGGGCCCTACGCTCGCCGCCATGACAGATGTGCTGCGGCGCGGTAGGGCCTCGTTGGCGTTCAGCTTCTTCGCTCAGGGTGCCGCCTTCGCGCTGCTCGTGACGCGCATCCCGGCCATCCAGGACCGGTACGGCGTCTCCGACGCGCTGCTCCCCGCCTTCCTGGCCGCCGTACCGATCCTTGCGGGTGTCGGCAGTGTCACCACCGAGCAGCTGGTCAAGCGGATACGGCCGAGCCGGCTGCTGCGCTGGTCCCAGCCCGTGGTGCTGCTGGCGCTGCTCGGTGTCGGCGCGGGCGACTCCGTGGTGGAACTGGCCCTGGCGCTCGGCGCGTTCGGGCTCGCGGTGGGGGCGCTGGACGCGTCCATGAACATGCTCGGGGTGTCGCTGCAGCGGACGTACGGGCGCAGCATCATGCTGAGTTTCCATGCCGTGTACAGCCTGGGCGGGATCGTCGGGGCCTCGCTCGCCTGGGCCGGGGCGCACTGGCATCTGGCGCTGTGGGTGTCGTATCTGCCGGTGGTGGCGCTGCTGCTGCCGGCCGCGCTGGTGGGCAGCCGGTGGTACGTCGACGGCAAGGCCGGCGCCGCGCAGGAGGAAGCCGGGGGTGAGGCGGGGCCGCTGGTGTTCAAGCTGCTGCTGCCGCTGTGCCTGGTGATGACGTTCGCGTACATCGGGGACTCGACGGTCTCCAACTGGAGCGCGAAGTACCTCCAGGACGTGCTGGGGAGTTCCGAGCAGCTGGCGACGGTGCCGTACAACGTGTACATGGTCACCACGCTGCTGGGCCGGGCGATCGGTGACGTCGGGGTGCGGCGGTTCGGGGCGGTGGCGGTCGTACGGCTGGGGGCGCTGGTCGCGGCGCTCGGGTTCGCCGTGGTGGCCGTGGCGCCCGGGGCGTGGGTGGGCATGCTCGGGTTCACGCTGCTCGGGCTGGGCCTGTGCGTGCTGGTGCCGCAGACCTTCGCGGCGGCCGGGCGGCTGTTCCCCGGGGCGTCCGACGCGGCCATCGCGAGGCTCAACATCTTCAACTACGTGGGCTTCCTGATCGGCTCGCCCCTGGTGGGGGCGCTGGGGGACGCGTGGACCTACCGGGGAGCCATGCTCGTGCCGATGGTGTTGGTGCTGGTGACGCTCGTGTACGCCCGCTCGTTCGCTCCGCGGGACGACCGATACGGTGGCGGGCATGAGCGGCCGCACACAGCTGATGTGGGACGAGGCAGTAACGGGCTATGACTTCGGCCGGGACCATCCGATGGACCCGGTCCGGCTGGCCCTGACCCGGAGGCTCGTCGACGCCTTCGGCCTGGACCGGGAGGTGGACGTCGTCGCGGCCAAGCCCGCCGGGGAGTCCACCCTGCGGCTGGTCCACCGGGACGACTACGTCGAGGCCGTGAAGGCGGCCTCCGCGGACCCGGGGGCGGCCGACGGGGCGTACGGGCTGGGGACGATGGACGATCCGGCGTTCGCCGGGATGCACGAGGTGTCCGCGCTGATCGCCGGGCTGTCGGTGGGGGCGGCGGAGGCCGTGTGGCGGGGGGACGCGCCGCACGCGGTGAACTTCACGGGCGGGCTGCACCACGCGATGCCCGGGGCCGCCTCGGGGTTCTGCATCTACAACGACGCCTCGCTCGCCATCGCCCGGCTGCTGGAGCTGGGCGCCGAGCGGGTCGCCTACGTCGACGTCGACGTGCATCACGGGGACGGTGTGCAGGCCGCGTTCTGGGAGGACCCGCGGGTTCTGACGGTCTCACTGCACGAGCATCCGCGGACGCTGTTCCCGCAGACGGGATGGCCGGAGGAGACGGGCGCGGACTGCGCGGAGGGCAGCGCGGTCAACGTGGCGCTGCCGGCCGGGACCGGGGACGCGGGATGGCTGCGGGCCTTCCACGCCGTCGTGCCCGAACTGATCGCCGACTTCCGGCCGCAGGTCCTGGTGACCCAGCACGGGGCCGACACGCATTTCGAGGACCCGCTCGCGCATCTCGCGGTCTCGCTGGACGCGCAGCGGGCGGTGCAGACGGCCTGCCACGACCTGGCGCACGAGTACGCCGACGGGCGGTGGGTCGCGCTCGGCGGGGGCGGGTACGCGGTGGTGGAGGTCGTGCCGCGGTCGTGGACCCACCTGGTGGGGATCGCGGCGGGCCGGGAGGTGGCGCCCGAGACCATGATCCCGGAGAGCTGGCGGCAGGAAGTGTTCGCCCGGACACGGCAGTTGGCGCCGATGCGGATGACGGACGGGCGGTGGCCGGTGTCCTGGGCCGACTGGGAGGCGGGCTACGACCCCGCGGACCGGCTGGACCAGGCCGTGCTGGCCGCCCGCCGGGCGGTGTTCCCGCTGCGGGGGCTGCTCGCGTAGGCGTCCGAGGCCGTGGGGCGGGCGCCGCCCGGGGGTGTGTCAGGTGGCGGCCGTACCGCCGTGGAACGGTGGTTACGCCAACCGTGCGGTGTTCCGGGTGTTCCCCCGCCGCCCGCCGGTGTCATCGGTCACCATCACTCACGTGTTGAGCACCGGGGCGCTGCGTGCCCACCTGCTGGCCGCCCGTCTCGCCGGGCCGGTGGCCACCTCGCGGGAGGAGAGCCTGCGGAGCTACCGGCTCTTCGCCGCGCGTGACCCCCGGGTGCTGATCGGTCTTGACCCGGAATGGACGTGGGAACAGCGGGATCTGATCGGTCTGATGGCGGACAGGTGTGGGGTTTCGGCCGATCCTAAGGTTGTATCGGGTCATGACGTGATCGATCCCGAGCGCACCCTGGTCGCCCTGGACGCCTTCGCGGACCGGATCGCGGCGGCCGCCGCACGCCGCGCCCCCGTCCTCGTCGGCACCGGACACCCCCACCGGCTGCTCGGTTTCTACGCCGCGCTCGCGGACGCCATGTCGGCGGCGGGATGTACCGTCCTCACACCGTCGCAGGGTCACCGTGTCGACATAACGACCCGGTTCGGTCTACGCACGTGCACCCTCGACTACGTACGGCGCGTCGCGCTCGTCCGTGCACCCGGCGCCGCTCGCCCCGGTAGTGCGACCGGCGCACACACGCACTCGCCGCTGCCGGTCCGGACCGCGCTGGCGGCGGCCGCGGAGGCCGGCGGACCGCTGCCCGAGCTGGTGATCGGGGATCACGGATGGGTCTGCGGAGCAGGTCAGCTCGGGTTCGAGGCCATCGGTCTCGCCGACACCGACGATCCGGCCCTGTTCGTCGGTGAGGCGGAGGGGCGCGTGTCCGTCGTCGTTCCGGTCGACGACGCCGTGCGGTCCGCCTACTACCGGCCGCTGGCCCGCTACGTACTCAATCGAGCGTGTCTGTCACAGTAGGCCGCCGATGGGTGCACCTCTTCCCCACTTGCATCACCCGCCCCTACATTGGGGAGTGAGCACGCAACGACGAAGAGTCACCGGAAGGGGAAGCCGGTGACCGTCGAGTGCGGAAGGTTCAGGTGTGTCATGGCTGCAGCTGGCGAGAGGCCTCTGAACGAGGTTCAGTTCCTTACCGTGGCGGAGGTCGCCTCGGTGATGCGAGTGTCGAAGATGACCGTGTACCGGTTGGTGCACAGCGGTCATCTGCCCGCGATCCGGGTCGGACGGTCGTTCCGAGTCCCGGAGCAAGCGGTTCACGAGTACCTCCGCGAGAGCTATGTGGGGGTGGAGACAGCCTGACGGTGGCGGTGGGGGGAGACACCCAGGGGCAGCCCCGGGCCTCCCCCGTCCCCTCGATTACGACCTCAGCTCTCGGACGGGTAGGCTAGCCCCTCGTAGGTCGTGTGGGCCCATGGCGCCCAAACACCGAGTGATGAGAAGTGAGCGAGGGTAGTCGTGGGCTCTGTTATCAAGAAGCGGCGCAAGCGGATGGCCAAGAAGAAGCACCGCAAGCTGCTCAAGCGCACGCGCGTTCAGCGTCGCAACAAGAAGTAGGCGACGACGCGAGAGCGTGTTCTGTGGCCCCCCACCCATGATGGTGGGGGGCCACACGCGTACGCGCGGGCCGGAAGTCGTCACTTCACGCAGCGGGTGGTCATCACAGCGCAACACCGACCCGCTAAGTTGGCCGCACGGGGGAACGCGGCACGTGACGAGCAGTGGAAGAGCCGTACAGGAGCCGGTGCGTGAGCCGTACGACGGCGGTGCGCGGCTGGAAGGAAGGCGCTGATCTTGGGCAAGGTCGTGCTCGTGACCGGAGTGGCCCGCAGACTGGGGGGCCGCTTCGTCCGACGGATCCAGCGTGACCCGCAGGTGGACCGGGTGATCGCCGTGGACGCGATCCCGCCCGAGCACCACCTGGGCGGCGCGGAGTTCGTCCAGGCCGACATCCGGCAGCCCGGCATCGCCCGGGTACTCGCCGAGACGGCGGCCGACACGGTCGTCCACATGGACGTGACCGCCACCGCGCTGGGCAGCGGCAGCCGGACCACGGTCAAGGAGACCAACGTCATCGGCACCATGCAGCTGCTCGGCGCCTGCCAGAAGTCGCCGACCGTCAGGCGCCTGGTCGTGAAGTCCAGCACCAACGTCTACGGCTCGGCGCCCCGTGACCCCGCCGTCTTCACCGAGACGACCCCGCCCAAGTCCCTGCCCAGCGGCGGCTTCGCCAAGGACACGGTGGAGGTCGAGGGGTATGTGCGGGGCTTCGCGCGCCGCAGGCCCGACGTCGCGGTGAGCGTGCTGCGGTTCGCCAACATCCTCGGCCCGGCCGCCGATTCGCCGCTCGCCTCGTACTTCGCGCTGCCCGTCCTGCCGACCGTGTTCGGCTACGACCCGCGGCTGCAGTTCGTGCACGAGGACGACGTGATCGAGGTGCTGCGGATCGCCTCGCACGACCCCGAGCGCGGCACGCTCAACAGCGGCACCTTCAACATCGCGGGCGACGGTCTCCTCCTGCTGTCCCAGTGCTCACGGCGCCTGGGCCGGCCCACGGTGCCCCTGCTGCTTCCCGCGGTGACCTGGGCGGGCACGCTGGTGCGTACGCTGGGGATGACGGACTTCTCGCCCGAACAGATCCGGCTGCTCACCCACGGCCGGGTGGTGTCGACGGACCAGATGCGCGAGACGCTCGGATTCACGCCGAAGTACACGACGGCGGAGACCTTCGCGGACTTCGCACGCAGCCACGGCCCCGGACTCCTGCCGCCCGAGGCCGTGGCCGGGGCCGTCGACCGGATCGCCGCGCTGCCCATCGCGGGCGGCGGCCACCCCCCGACGCAGAGCGCCAACTGAGGAGCGCATCAACGATGGCGGATGCCAAGGTCATTCCGTTCGACGACGACCGGTCCCGCGGGAGCGCCGCGCAGCGGCCGCAGCGGCGCCGGAGCACGGGAAGCCGGCGCAAGAGCACGGAACCCGCGGTGATGCACGAGGTCCAGCCCCTGCCCATCGCGACGGCCGCGGTAGATGATGTTCCTGTGACCCGTGAGGAACAGCCGCCCCGGCAGCCGCAGTCCGCCGGCGAGCCCGCCGACGGGCCGGGCGCGCTGGAGCGGCGGGTGGCCGGCGGTCTCGCCTTCCTGCGCCGCCGCCTCACCGGTGACTACGAGGTCGACGACTTCGGCTACGACGAGGAGTTGACCGACCAGGTCCTGATGTCCCTGCTCCGCCCGCTGTACGAGAAGTACTTCCGGGTCGAGGTGAAGGGCATCGAGAACATCCCGTCCGACGGCGGCGCCCTGATCGTCGCCAACCACTCCGGCACGCTGCCGCTGGACGGCCTGATGATGCAGGTCGCCGTGCACGACAACCATCCGGCGGGGCGGCATCTGCGCCTGCTCGCGGCGGATCTGGTGTTCATGCTGCCCGTGGTCAACGAGCTGGCCCGCAAGCTGGGTCACACCCTGGCCTGCGCTCAGGACGCGGAACGGCTGCTCGGCCAGGGCGAACTGGTCGGGGTCATGCCGGAGGGCTTCAAGGGCATCGGCAAGCCCTTCAACGAGCGGTACAAGCTCCAGCGGTTCGGCCGGGGCGGCTTCGTCTCCACCGCGCTGCGCCACGGCACGCCGATCATCCCCTGCTCGATCGTCGGGGCCGAGGAGATCTACCCGATGATCGGCAACGCCAAGACGCTGGCCCGGGTGCTGGGCTTCCCGTACTTCCCGCTCACGCCGACCTTCCCGTGGCTGGGCCCGCTCGGGGCGATCCCGCTGCCGACGAAGTGGACCATCCAGTTCGGCGAGCCGATCCCGACGGACGGCTACCCGCCGGAGGCGGCCGAGGACCCGATGCTGATGTTCAACCTCACCGACCAGGTCAGGGAACAGATCCAGCACACCCTGTACAAGCTGCTGGTGCAGCGCCGGTCGGTGTTCTTCTGAGTCACCGGGCAGCCGGACGCTCTCTTTGCGTACGACGGCGGGGGCGCCCCTCTCTCGAGGGGCGCCCCCGCCGCCGTACGAACCGGGCTGTCAGTCCGCGTCCTCGCCGTCGATACCCAGGCCGGGCAGCAGGCCCGGGAGGAGCGGTGGCAGGGTGACGTCGGGCTCGCCCGACGGGGTGCTGCCGGACGGGGACGCGGTGCCGGTGTCCTGCGGCGGGTCGAGCAGGCCGCCGGTGTCGCCGCCGATCAGTCCGGCGCCGTCGGTGGCCGTGCCCGCCGAGTCGCTCGGGGTGGAGGCGCCACTGCCCGTGCGTCCCTGGTCGGAGGGGCCGCTGCCGGAGCTGGGCGTCGTGGACCGCTGGGTGCCCGAGGAACCGGCGGACGGTGGGCCGGAGCCCTTGCGCTGACCGGTGCCGCCGCCGCGGGACGGCGGCTGCGGAAGCACGGACCGCAGCGGGGCGACCTCTTGGTCTATGGCGTCGAACACCGACGACACCTGCCGGCTCACGTCGCCGAGCTGCACGGGGAGCCGGTCCCGCAGGGCTCCCCAGGCGTCCCGGTGCGACTGGGTGAAGGCGGAGAGGGCCTGCATGGGGCTCAGCGAGTCCGGGTCGCGCCGGTACGCCTCGTGCAGCAGCCGGTGGCCCTCGGCGGCGTCGTACTGCATGCCGGAGAGGGTGCGGCGGATCTCGCCCAGGGACTCGTGGTCGAGGGGGCCGCCGCGGTCTCGCTCGATCAGCCGGCGGGCCTCGCTGAGGCGGGTGGAGGCCTGGTCGAGGTAGGCCTGTCCGCGCTCGTCGTCCCCGTCGGACAGGTAGGTGAGCTTGAAGTCCTCGATGCCGCGCTTGAGGCCGTACAGCGAGTCGCCCGGCAGGGCGTCCGAGCTGGCGGCGGCGACCCCGCCGAAGGCGCTCGCGGCGACCCCGACGCTGAGCCCGCCCGCGGCCAGACCCTTGGTCAGGCGTGAGCGTGGTCGCAGTCTGCCCAGCGGGGACGCCCGGTGCGCACCCCGCTCACGGGAGCGCTGTCCGGGCACGGACAGGTCCGCGGCCTCGCCCGCGGCGGTGCCCTCCAGCATCATGGCCTCGAACATGGCCACCAGCTGAGCCCGCTGGACGACCTTGACCTCGGGGTCCAGCTCAGGTTTGGGCAACTCGCCGAGACCCTGCGCGAAGGCCAGCATGCGGCCCCGCTCGGTCTGTTCCGCAGCAGCCGGGGACGGTGCCGGTCCTTCGGACTGCTCGGCCGCCGGGCCCCGGTCGGATTCCTCCAGGGCCTGGGCGAAGGCGTTCGCCCGCCGGTGCGCCGATACGTTCGCGATCACTGGCGGCACCTCCTCTCGTCATGACGGTCGACTCCCCAGGGGGTCCTGAGGGTTGCACACCCCGACCGAACATGTTCGATCGAGTGATCGAACTCGGCCAGGGGGTGACCACAGGGAGCCTGCATCCCGCACAACGAGTGGCGCGGCACTTGGGTTACGGACGACGGATGATCGGATGGGGGAGTCAACGGACTTTCACCGTAAGCGAGTTGAGTGTTACCGAGTGTTGCCTGTCAGCGGACGTCGTCCGGGAGGAGCCGGGCGAGGGTGCGCACGGCCCGGTACTGGAGGGTTTTGATGGCGCCCTCGTTCTTGCCCATCACCCGGGCGGTCTCCGCCACGGAGAGTCCCTGGAGGAAACGGAGCGTCACGCACTCCTGCTGCTGCGGGTTGAGCCGCCGTACGGCTTCGAGGAGGGCGGCGTTGGAGAGGGACTCCAGGACGGAGTCCTCGGGCGAGCGCTCGACCTCGTTGGCGTCGAGCATCTCGCCGGTCGTCACCTCCAGCCGGAAGCGGCTCGACTTGAAGTGGTCGGCGACCAGGTTGCGGGCGATGGTGACCAGCCACGCGCCGAAGTCGCGGCCCTGCCAGGTGAAGGTGCCGATCCTGCGCAGGGCCCGCAGGAACGTCTCGCTCGTGAGGTCCTCGGCGGTGGCCTTGCCCCCCACGCGGTAGTAGATGTACCGGTACACGGTGTCGCTGTACTGGTCGTAGAGGCGCCCGAAAGCGTCGGACTCGCCCGCTTGGGCGCGTTCGACCAGGTCCATCATGCGGGCGCTGTCGCTGTCCGCGGCGGGACGGCGGGCGGTGGCGGCGCCGGTAGAGCGCCCTCGTCTGCCGACGGCGGCGCCTTCGGCAAGTGCGTAGCACGGGCCGACCGGCTCGGTGGCTACGGCGAGGGTGGGGACGGCGTACGCGGTGGGGACGAAGCCGCGCAACAGGTCTTGGACCGTTGCGCGCAGCGTAGCCAGGCCCGAGGCGTCAACCCCGACGTGTGGGTACACGGGACTCCCAGAGGCAGAGCTTCCATCACGTGCAGTGCGGGACCGTTCACCCGTCGTAGCGACGGATAGGTACCGGTGTGCGTCTGAGGAGAATAACGCTTAGTGCAGGCGCTGCTACACCCAGTTGCTCAAATCATCGATTACGTCGCTTCTGTAACCGATTGATGCCCGATCAAGCACCGCAGAGTGACCATTTGTTGATCGGAACGAGTCACGTTCCGTCATGGTCCGGGGCGTGTTGTGGCCGTGTGCAGCCAACATGACTGGACAGCGGCCTGTCGGGGAAGGACCCGTGGATTGGCCGGGTTTGGCGCGCGACACCGCGGGAGCGGCCGGATCGATCACGGCGTCCACGAGACGTGCGGGGCTCTCCCGGCGCGCGGGGCTCCCATCGCGCGCGGGGCTTCGGAAGCGGGGGCCGCTCGGTGCGGGCTCGGGGCCGGGGGGTGGGCCGGCGTCAGCGGCGGCGGCGGTGCAGGGCGATCGCCGCCGCCGTGCCGCCGGCCACCGCGCCGACGCCGGCCGCCGCCGGGATGCCGACCTTGGCCGCCTTGCGGCCGGTGCGGTAGTCGCGCAGTCGCCACTCCAGCCGGCGGGCGTGCTTGCGCAGCTTGGAGTCCGGGTTGATGGCGTAGGGATGTCCCACCAGCGACAGCATCGGGATGTCGTTGTGGGAGTCGCTGTACGCGGCGCAGCGGCCGAGGTCCAGGCCCTCGGCGGACGCCAGGGCGCGGACCGCCTCCGCCTTCGCCGGGCCGTGCAGCGGTTCGCCGACCAGCTTGCCCGTGTAGACCCCGCCCACCGACTCCGCGACCGTGCCGAGGGCGCCGGTCAGGCCGAGCCGCCGGGCGATCACCGTGGCGATCTCCACGGGGGCCGCCGTCACCAGCCAGACCTTCTGTCCGGCGTCCAGGTGCGCCTGGGCCAGCGCGCGGGTGCCCGGCCAGATGCGCTCGGCCATGTACTCGTCGTAGATCTCCTCGCCGATGGACTGCAGCTCGGCGACGCGGTGGCCCTTGACGATCGACAGGGCCGAGTCGCGGGCCTCCTGCATGTGTTCGGGGTCCTCGACCCCGGCCAGCCGGAACCACGCCTGCTGCCAGGCGAACTTGGCGAGGTCGCGGGTCTCGAAGAACTTCCGCTTGTACAGGCCGCGGCCGAAGTGGAACAGCGCGGCGCCCTGCATGACGGTGTTGTCGAGGTCGAAGAAGGCGGCGGCCCGGTCGTCGCCGAGGACCGGGAAGACCGGTTCCGCGGCTGCCGCGGAAGCGTCCTCCACCTCCTGCGACGACTTGCGCGCGGCCTCGGCCGAAGCCTCGCCTGCCAACACGCTCCGCGCCGTGGCGGAGCGCCTACGGGGGGTGAGCCATCCAAGAGCGGCCATGGCGTGAGCATAGCCAGTCTGTTCGGAAGTTCCGGAGTCGCGAGGTTTGGAGGCTGTGAACACTCCGCGACCGCGCCGTTAAAGAAGCGCTCCGCCCCGTACGGGAGGCGGATCCACCGGGCGTGTTGCCCGGGCGCGTTCCGGCGCGAGAATGGCGGGCATGAGTCCCATCTTCCGCCGTAAGGCCGCCCGCGCTCCCGAGGACCGGCTCGTCACGCTGATCCGCAAGCCGGGCTGCCATCTGTGCGACGACGCGCAGGCCGTGATCGAGAAGGTCTGCGCCGACCTGGGGGTGCCCTGGGAGGGCAAGGACATCAGTGAGGACGCCGAGCTGCACCGGGAGTACTGGGAACAGATTCCCGTGGTACTCGTCGACGGCGAACAGCACACCTTCTGGCGCGTGGACGAGGCGCGACTGCGCAGGGCACTGACCGCCGACTGAACTCCGTCTCCGAGCGCCGTCCGAGCCCCGGTGAACCGCTGAGCGGTACTGACCGGACAGTCCAACTAATCCGTGAAGTCGCTTAGGATCGATGGTGACGGAGTCTCGGGGGCGTGGATCGTTGAGGAGAGTGTCGGTTTTGCCCCCAGGAGAAGAGGAACGACGGCGCGGGCGCGCCGGTTCCGTACTCGCGCGCCGGGGGCGCGTGACCCCGGTCACGTTGCCCGGGCAAATCGGACACCATCTTTGTGCACGCGTTCACAAAGACATAGCCTGCTTTCGACGGGGCGGTCCGGGAACGTGTGACCGCCTGCAGCCCCGCTCTACCCGCAGGAGCACCGTGGCAACTGGCCGAACTCACCGACCGGCGACCCGTAGCCGAGGGATTCCCGAGGCCACCGTCGCCCGTCTTCCGCTGTACCTCCGTGCGCTGACCGCACTGTCGGAGCGCTCGGTGCCCACGGTCTCCTCCGAGGAGCTCGCGGCCGCCGCGGGGGTCAACTCCGCGAAGCTGCGCAAGGACTTCTCCTACCTCGGCTCCTACGGGACCCGGGGCGTGGGGTACGACGTCGAGTACCTCGTCTACCAGATCTCCCGCGAACTGGGCCTCACCCAGGACTGGCCCGTGGTGATCGTCGGTATCGGAAACCTCGGTGCCGCGCTCGCCAACTACGGCGGTTTCGCCTCCCGCGGGTTCCGGGTCGCCGCCCTCATCGACGCCGATCCCGCGATGGCCGGGAAGCCCGTCGCCGGTATCCCGGTCCAGCACTCGGACGAGCTCGAGAAGATCATCAAGGACAACGGGGTGTCGATCGGCGTGATCGCGACCCCCGCCGGCGCCGCCCAGCCGGTCTGCGACCGGCTCGTCGCGGCCGGGGTCAGCTCCATCCTGAACTTCGCGCCGACCGTCCTGACCGTCCCGGACGGCGTCGACGTCCGCAAGGTCGACCTCTCCATCGAGCTTCAGATCCTCGCCTTCCACGAGCAGCGCAAGGCCGGCGAGGAAGCCGCCGCGGCCGCCGCCCCGGTCGCCGCCCCCCGCGAGGAGTCCACCGACAAGGGACCCGACGGGGACGTACCCGCCGTGATGCCGGCATGAGTCTCCTCGTCGTCGGGCTGAGCCACCGCAGCGCCCCGGTCAGCGTCCTGGAACGGGTCACGCTGTCCGCGGACGCCCAGACCAAGCTGCTGCAGGACGCCGTCGCCGCCGAGCCGGCCGCCGAGGCCGCCGTCCTCGCCACCTGCAACCGCATCGAGCTGTACGCCGACGTGGACAAGTTCCACGCGGGTGTCGCCGAGCTGTCTACGCTGCTCGCCCAGCACAGCGGCGTCGGCCTGGAGGAGCTCACTCCTTATCTTTACGTGCACTACGAGGACCGGGCCGTCCACCACCTGTTCTCGGTGGCGTGCGGGCTGGACTCCATGGTCGTCGGCGAGGGCCAGGTCCTCGGCCAGATCAAGGACGCCCTCGCCCGGGCGCAGGACCTGCACACCGCCGGCCGCCTGCTGAACGACCTGTTCCAGCAGGCGCTGCGGGTCGGCAAGCGCGCCCACTCCGAGACCGGCATCGACCGCGCCGGGCAGTCCCTGGTCACCTTCGGCCTGGAGCAGCTGTCCGCCGGCACGCCGGTGACCCGGTGGGCCGAGGGCAAGCGCGCGCTGGTGATCGGCGCGGGCTCGATGTCCTCGCTGGCCGCCGCCACGCTCGCGCGTGCCGGGGTGGCCGAGATCGTCATCGCCAACCGCACCCAGGACCGGGCCGAGCGGCTCGTGCGGATCCTCACCGAGGGCGACGACACGGACGTGCCGGCCCGCGCGGTACCGATGGACGCGGTGCCGGCCGAGCTGACACGTGCCGACGTCGCCGTCTCCTGTACGGGGGCGACCGGACTCGTGCTGAGCGCCGAGGACGTCGCCGCCGCGGTCGGGGGCCGGCTGCCCGCCGGTGCCGTGTCCGGACGCCCGGCTCCCGGGGACGCCGTGGGCGCGCACCCCGCGCACGACCTGCCGCCCACCTCCGTCGGGACCGAGGAGGGCTGCCCGCTCGACCTGTCGGCGGTGCAGGGCGCGACCGGGTTCTCGGTGGCCGGGGAGGCCGCCGTGGCCGGGATGGACGCGGCCCAGCTGGAGCAGCACGCGGCCTGGGTGGTGGGCGGCACCGTCGACCGCCGGGACAGTGCCCGCCGTCCCGAGGCCGACGCCGAACTGATCACCGCGCTCGCCGCGACCGCGGCCACCGCCGGCCGCATCCCCGAGCGGCGCAGGCCCGAACCGGCCGCCGCGGCACCCCGGCCCGAGCCGGTCCTGTTCCTGCTCGACCTGGCCATGCCGCGGGACGTCGACGCGGCCGCGCACCGGCTGGCCGGCGTCCGGCTGGTCGACATCGAGTCACTCGCGGAAGCCTCCGCGGACGCGCCGATGGCGGCCGACGTCGACGAGGTGCGCCGTATCGTCTCCGACGAGGTCGCGGCCTTCGGGGCGGCCCAGCGGGCCGCGCACATCACCCCCACCGTCGTCGCGCTGCGCACCATGGCGGCCGATGTCGTGGCGAACGAGATCGCCCGGCTCGACGGCCGGCTGCCCGGCCTGGACGACAGGCAGCGCGGCGAGATCACCCAGACCGTACGGCGCGTGGTGGACAAGCTGCTGCACGCGCCGACCGTACGGGTCAAGCAGCTCGCGGCCGAACCCGGCGGCGCCGGGTACGCGGACGCGCTGCGCACCCTGTTCGACCTCGACCCCGAGACGGTGGCCGCCGT
Organism: Streptomyces sp. NPDC005574; assembly: GCF_040605435.1. Classification (NCBI taxonomy): domain Bacteria; kingdom Bacillati; phylum Actinomycetota; class Actinomycetes; order Kitasatosporales; family Streptomycetaceae; genus Streptomyces; species Streptomyces sp. NPDC005574. The sequence continues at coordinate 14,855 of NZ_JBEXCW010000090.1, read as the reverse complement.
CTCACGCGCCGAGGACGGCATCGACAAGCCCGAGAAGAACAGCAAGAACCGAGGGCCAGCATGACTGAGGCACCGGCCGGAGCGCCCGCCCGTGGGCGGCCAGACGAACAACGGGCACTGAGGCTCGGGACCAGGCGGAGCAAACTCGCCATGGCCCAGTCCGGGCTGGTGGCGGACGCCGTGCGGAAGGTGACCGGACGGGCCGTCGAGCTCGTCGAGATCACCACGTACGGCGACGTCTCCCGCGAGCATCTCGCGCAGATCGGCGGCACGGGCGTGTTCGTCACGGCCCTGCGGGACGCGCTGCTCGGCGGTGAGGTCGACTTCGCGGTTCACTCGCTGAAGGACCTGCCGACCACGCAGCCCGCGGACCTGGTCCTGGCCGCCGTACCGGTGCGCGAGGACCCGCGTGACGTGCTCGTCGCCCGGGACGCCCTGAAGTTCACCGACCTCCCGCCCGGGGCCCGCATAGGCACCGGTTCGCCGCGCCGCACGGCGCAGCTCAACGCGTACGCGCGCGGCCACGGCCTCGACATCGAGACCGTGCCCGTCCGCGGCAACGTCGACACCCGGATCCGGTACGTCAGGGACGGTGAGCTGGACGCCGTCGTCCTGGCCGCCGCCGGACTGAACCGGATGGGCCGGGCCGACGAGGTGACCGACTTCCTGTCGGTCGACACGATTCTGCCCGCCCCCGGCCAGGGGGCACTCGCGATCGAGTGTGCCGCGGACAACGCGGACCTGATCGCCGCGCTCGGCGAGCTCGACGACCCGTTCACCCGGGCCGCCGTGACCGCCGAACGGTCCCTGCTCGCCGCCCTGGAGGCCGGCTGCAGCGCCCCTGTGGGCGCGCTGGCCGACCTGCCCCCGGTTCACGGCTTCACCCGGTCCTGGGGGACCCCCCAGGACGACGGGCAGATTGTCAAGGAATTGCGCCTGCGGGGCGTCGTCGGCACGACCGACGGCTCGCGCATGGTGCAGTTGTCCACCACCGGTCCCGTGCCCGGGACGTACGACCAGGCAATGGCGCTCGGCCGTGAACTCGCGGCCGAGATGCTGGCCCAGGGCGCGGCCGGTCTGATGGGGGAGCGAACACAGTGAGCCCCACCACTCTTCCCGCCGGTCCGGAACACGGGCACGTCACCTTCCTCGGTGCCGGACCCGGGGATCCGGGACTACTTACTCTCCGCGCCGTGGAGGCGCTGGCGAACGCGGACGTTCTCGTCGCCGAGCACGAGGTGCTCGACGTCGTACGTTTGCATGCCAAGCCGGGTGTGTCCGAGGTGAACACGGACACGAGCCTCGCTGACCCGCCACCGGGCACACCCCAGCTCACGGTGGTTGACAGCACGTCAACAACCGTCGGGGTACCCGCTGTGCGGGATGCGGCACATCTTGTCATGCAGGCCGCGCGGGGCGGCAGGCGGGTCGTGCGCGCGGTGTCCGGGGACCCCGGACTTGATACGTACGCCGCCGAGGAAATGCTCGCCTGCGCCGCCGCGGGTGTGCCCTTCGAGGTCGTGCCCGGTGTCGCCTCGGCCGTCGGTGTGCCCGCCTACGCGGGTGTGCCGCTGCGTGACGCGCAGGGCGCGGACGTACGGTTCGTCGACGCGCGGACGGCTTCGGACCGCTGCTGGACCGAGGTCGGGGCGTCGGACGGCACGGTCGTCGTCTCCACGACGCTCGACTCCGTGGCCGCGGCCGCCGGCGAACTGGTGTCGGCGGGGCGCAAGCCGGACACGCCGATGACCGTCACGATCGCCGGCACCACCACCCGGCAGCGGACGTGGACCGCGACGCTCGGCACGATCGCCCAGACGCTGAAGCAGGCCAAGGTGCTGCCGTCCCCGGAGGGCGGCCGACCGGTGATAGCCGTGGTCGGTGAGCGGTCCGCCGCGGCTCAGCGTGAGCAGCTCTCCTGGTTCGAGTCCAAGCCGCTGTTCGGCTGGAAGGTCCTCGTACCGCGGACGAAGGAGCAGTCGGTCTCGCTCTCCGACCAGTTGCGTTCCTACGGCGCGGTGCCGCACGAGGTGCCGACCATCGCCGTCGAACCGCCGCGCACGCCCCAGCAGATGGAGCGGGCGGTGAAGGGGCTGGTCACCGGACGGTACGAGTGGATCGCCTTCACGTCGGTCAACGCCGTCAAGGCCGTCCGGGAGAAGTTCGAGGAGTACGGGCTCGACGCCCGCGCGTTCGCCGGCATCAAGGTGGCCGCGGTGGGCGAGCAGACGGCGAAGGCGCTGATCGCCTTCGGCGTGAAGCCCGACCTGGTGCCCAGCGGTGAGCAGTCGGCCGCCGGACTGCTGGAGGACTGGCCGCCCTACGACCCGGTCTTCGACCCGATCGACCGGGTGTTCCTGCCGCGCGCCGACATCGCGACCGAGACGCTCGTCGCCGGGCTCATCGAGCTGGGCTGGGAGGTCGACGACGTCACGGCCTACCGGACCGTGCGGGCCTCGCCGCCGCCGGCCGAGACCCGGGAGGCGATCAAGGGCGGCGGGTTCGACGCCGTGCTGTTCACGTCGTCCTCCACCGTGCGCAACCTGGTGGGCATCGCCGGCAAGCCGCACAACGTGACCGTGATCGCGTGCATCGGCCCGGCCACGGCGAAGACCGCGGAGGAGCACGGGCTCCGGGTCGACGTCATGGCGCCCGAGCCGTCCGTGCTCAAACTGGCGCAGGCGCTGGCCGACTTCGGTCTGCGCCGCAGAGCCGCGGCCCGGGAGGCGGGCGACGCGGTGACGCGTCCGAGTGAGCGCAGGCCGGGTGCGCGGCGTCGTCGCTCGACGACCTGAGGGACCGCGGGACCTGGGAAGTGAGCCGCGGGGCGCTCCGCCGGCCGAGTGTGTGCCGGCCGGGGGAGCGCGGCCGCCGACCTTGGACGCGCTGTGCGCCCCGCCGCCTTTTCGGGTGGCGGGGCGTTGCTGTGCGCATGAGCGGTGAGAGGACGCTGCGCGGGCCCGGGACAAGATCATGGCCGGGTGCTCCGCCTGCCGCGCAAGTACGGGTACCCGCCGGACAAGCAGCCCGCGGCGATCGAACGCGTCCTGAAGCAGGCGGAGGAAATGGCGGCGAGCCTCGCCTGAACGTCCGGCCGGGCTCCTGTCCGGGGTGACGGGGCGGGATCCCGGCCAGTTGTGGCGTCAGTGCTCGGACGCGTACGGCAGGAAGGTCGCCCACGCGGCGGGGGCGACGGTGAGGCGGGGGCCCTGGGGGCGCTTGGAGTCGCGGACACGGAGTGCCACCCCCTCCGGTGTCACCCACGTACGTGCGTACCAGCCGAGCCACTACACGATCATCGGCAACCACCTCGCCCAGCACCGGGCGCTGTCGCTCACCGCGATCGGGCTGGCCACCCACATCCTGTCGCTGCCGCAGGGCGCCCGGGTCGACATCCGCAGCCTCGCCGACCGCTTCCCCGAAGGGCGGGACCGCATCTCGTTCGGACTGCGGGAGTTGGAGGCGCACGGCTATCTGGAGCGGGTGCGTGAGCGCGTCTTCCGCTTGTCCGCGACGGAGAAGTGCTGCCGCGAGTGCCGGGCCCGGAGGCGGTGGCTCCCGAGCCCGTCCGCACCGTCTGAGGCCGCCCGGCCGACACGGGCGGACGCTTCCTCGTAGCCGTAGCCGTAGCCGTAGCCGTAGCCGTAGCCGTAGCCGTAGCCGTAGCCGTAGCCGTAGCGCCCGGCCCGCTCCCGCGGCTTCCAGGGCCTGCGCCTCGTCGAGGCGGGCGGCGTTTGGGGCCGACGTCGCGTCGGCAAAGGTGGTGTCGGGGCGGGCGTAGCGTAGGTGGTATGACGACGTACGGATCCTTTCCCGGCACGCGGCCGCGGCGGCTGCGGACCACTCCCGTCATGCGGCGCATGGTGGCCGAGACCCGGCTGCACCCCGCGGACTTCATCCTTCCCGCCTTCGTGCGGGAGGGCGTGGCCGAACCCGTGCCGATCGCGACCATGCCCGGGGTCGTGCAGCACACCCGGGACAGCCTGCGGAAGGCGGCCGTGGAGGCCGTCGAGGCCGGGATCTCCGGGATCATGCTGTTCGGCGTGCCGGAGGAGTCGAAGAAGGACGCCCTGGGGACGCCGGGCACCGACCCGGACGGCATCCTCCAGGTCGCCCTCCGCGACGTGCGGGCCGAGGTCGGGGACGACCTGCTCGTCATGTCCGACCTGTGCCTCGACGAGACGACCGACCACGGGCACTGCGGGGTGCTGGACGCCGAAGGGCGCGTCGACAACGACGCCACGCTCGAACGGTACGCCGAGATGGCCCAGGTCCAGGCCGACGCGGGCGCCCATGTCGTGGGCCCCAGCGGGATGATGGACGGACAGATCGGCGTCGTCCGCGACGCGCTCGACCAGATCGGGCGCGAGGACGTGGCGATCCTCGCCTACACCGTGAAGTACGCGTCCGCGTTCTACGGCCCGTTCCGCGAGGCCGTCGCCTCCTCCCTCAGGGGCGACCGCAAGACCTACCAGCAGGACCCCGCCAACCAGCGGGAGTCGATGCGGGAGCTGGCCCTGGACCTGGCGGAGGGCGCCGACATGGTGATGGTCAAGCCGGCCGGGCCCTACCTCGACATCCTGGCGCGGGTCGCGGACACCGTCGACGTGCCGGTGGCCGCGTACCAGATCTCCGGCGAGTACGCGATGATCGAGGCCGCCGCCGAGCGGGGCTGGATCGACCGCGACCGGGCGATCATGGAGTCGCTGACCGGCATCAAGCGGGCGGGCGCCCGCAACATCCTCACCTACTGGGCCACCGAGGTGGCCCAGAACCTGGCCGCTCGTTAGACCCCCGCTCCAGCGGTACCGCGTGACCGTCCGGGCCGCCGGGGCGGCCGGCCGGTCGCCCCACCGCGGCCGGCCCCTCGTCCCGTACGCCCTGTCCGTCCTCGCAGCCCGTCAGGGCGAGCGCGGTGAGCGCGAGGAGGCCGGCGGCGAGGAGCCTGAGGCGGGTGCGGGCGGGCTGCGCGGACATGGTCGTACGGCCTCTTCGTGAACGGTGGGGGCGGGTACGCAGCCCAGCCTGCGCGGTGATCCCTCCCGCACGCCACGGTCGCCGCGGAATCCGGGACGCCGGTTCCGCGGGACGGTCGCTGACCTGCGGGGACGTTCCCGTCCCGCGGCGTCGGCGCGGGACGCCCGGCGGGAGTGCGGGCGGCGAAGCGGAACGCCGGGCACCATCAAGTCCCGCCGCGGGTTAGGTTGTTGACCCGCCTGTCGAGCCCTGATCGGGAGACGCCCGTGTCCGGTGACGCCCTCAGTCAAGACCCCGCCGAGCTGAGCAGGAGGATCGACACCACACGGGCGCACCCGGCCCGCGTCTACGACGTCTTCCTCGGCGGCAAGGACAACTACCCCGTGGACCGCGCGGCGGCCGCCGCCGCGCTCGCCGCCAACCCGCGCGGCTATCTCGACGTACGCCACAACCGCGACTTCCTGCGCCGGGCCGTCACCACCCTGGCGGGCGAGGACGGCATCCACCAGTTCCTCGACATCGGCACCGGCCTGCCGACCGCGGACAACGTCCACCAGATCGCCCAGCGGATCGCCCCCGACACCCGGGTGGTGTACGTCGACAACGACCCGGTCGTCCTCGCCCACGCGCGTGCCCTGCTCACCAGCGGGCCCGACGGCCGCACCGACTACATCGACGCCGACTTCAGGAACCCGGCGCAGATCCTCGAACAGGCCGCGAAGACACTGGACTTCGACCGGCCGATCGCGCTGTGCCTGGTCGCGCTCCTGCACTTCGTCGAGGACGAGGAGGCGTACCCGATCGTGCGCGACCTCGTGGAGGTACTGCCCGCCGGCAGCCGGGTCGTCCTCAGCCACCTCACCGAGGACCTCAACGCGGAGAACGTGCGTGCGGTCCAACGCACCTACACCGAGCGGGGGTTCACCTTCGTGCTGCGGTCCAGGGCGGAGGTGGAGCGCTTCCTCACCGGCAGCGGGCTGGAGATCGCCGCGCCCGGTGTCGTCCCGGCGCACCACTGGCGGCCCGACCACGCGGCGCCCGTGCCGGAGCAGCCGGAGGCCGCCTACCTCGCGACCCTCGACGACATCGAGAAGGTCCGCTACCGGGACATCAACGACGTCACGGACGCCGACATCAACGTGTACGCGGCGGTGGGGGAGAAGGCCTGAGAGGCCGTCCGGGAGGTCGCTTCCCCTCTCAGCGGCCGAAGACCGATCCGATCCGCGTGCCGGTGCCGTAGGCGAACGAACCGGTGGCGGTCGTACCGCCGGTGGCGCCGCGCAGCACCCAGGCCCCGCCGCCACCACCGTTCTCACCGGGGCCGCCGATGACCAGTTCCGCCCTGCCGTCGCCGGTGGCGTCCACGACGTCGAGGGCACGGCCGAAGAGGTCGTCGGACTCCACCGTGCCGGGCACGCCGGAGGTGTTCTGCGTGAAGAGGCGCGCGCCGGTCGACGTCAGTCCGTGGGCACCGCCCCTGAGGACGACCACGCTGCCCGCCCGCGACGTCGTACCCACGCGCTCCTCGGGGACGCCGATCGCGACATCGGCGTAGCCGTCGCGGTCGATGTCGCCCACCGAGACGGCGTCCCCGAAGCCGTCGCCCTCCTCGGCGGTGCCCGGAACGCCCGGGGTGTCCTGGTCGACGGCGCGTGGTCCGGTGGTCTTCGGCCCGGCGGCGGAGCCGCTGAGAACGGCGATCACCCCGCCCCGGTCGTAGGACGTCGAGTTCGCCACGTCGCCGACCACGATCTCGTCGTACCCGTCGTTGTCCAGGTCGCCCAGGGCGACATCCGAGCCCCCGTCCAAGGGGGTGCCGCCGTCAGTGAGGGTGACGGCCGTCGACAGGCCGTCCTTCGTACCCGCGAAGTACTGGAGGAGTCGGCGTCCGGGCTCCTCCTCGTTCTCCCCGGGAGAGGACGTGGCGGCGGCCACCAGGTCGCTGATGCCGTCCCCGTCCGTGTCACCCGACGCGAGCCGGACGTCGGACCAGCCGACGTCGTCCCGGCCGTCGTACGGACCCAGATCCAGCGCCGCCTCCCGTACCGGGGACCCGGTACGGGTGAAGGGGCCGTAGAACATCGTGGTGTCGGTGGCGACGTCCTGGTTGCCGTCCCCGTCGAAGTCGCCGGTCGTCAGGGCTCTGCCGAGTTCCCCGGACACCTCCGTGCCCTTGATCGTGGAGCCTCCGGACAGGCCGTGCGGGCCTCCCCACAGCACCGTCAGGGTGCCCGAGTCGGGGGCGGAGCCCACATTCTCCCCGGGCGACCCGACGACCAGGTCCGCGTAGCCGTCCCCGTCGAGGTCGGCGCTGGTCACGGAGTCGCCGAACCAGTCGGATACCTCGGCGGAGCCCGGGACACCGGACGAGTTCTGGGTGAGGGTCTGCCTGCGTGCCGTCTTCAGGGCCGATGACGTCGCCCCGTACGAGACCGTGACCGCACCTGCGCCGACCTTCCCGTCGACCGACCTGCTCGGCGCGCCGGCCACGACGTCGCGGTAGCCGTCCCCGTCGAAGTCGTCCTGGAGCACCGCGGCTCCGCTCGTCGCCGCAGCGGTGCCTGACGGCCCGGTGGGCGTGACGACGGCCGCGACGGTCATCGCGACCGCGATGGCCACAGTGGTACGACGTACTCGATCGGTCACGCGGTCTCCTGTGCTGGGTGGGAAGACGGGCCGGGGGCCGTGACACCGCGCATCCCCCGAACGCGCACGGCGCTGCTCACAGGTGTCGGGCACGTCCCCCCTGCCTCCAGAGACCGTCGACTCGGCCGCATGGTTGTACGAGCGGACCTGGCTGGTCGGACCGGGCGCACCGGTCGCATGCGAAATCCGCCGCCGGGCCCGCCGCCCGCCCTCCGCCGGTCCGCATCGCGGAAACCTGGTTGTAGGCGGCAGGTACTTCCCTAGGCTGCGGGCACGCGAGTCCCCGCAGCCGAAGGAGCCGGTCATGACCGCCACCGAGCCCGCGCCCGTCCACGCCCCGCTGCCGCCCCTGGCTGCCCGGACCCGGTCGATCGGCGGCTCGCCCGTACGGGACATCCTGGCCGTCACCGCCCGCCCCGAGGTCATCAATTTCGCGGGCGGGCTCCCGGCGCCGGAGCTGTTCGACGCCGAGGGGATCGCGGCCGCGTACGCCGCGGTCCTCGCCGAGGCGCCCGAACGGGCGCTGCAGTACTCCACCACGGAGGGCGAGCCCGCCCTGCGTACCGCGCTGGCGGAGCGCGCCTCCGCACGCGGACTGCCCACCGCCGCCGACGACATCCTCGTCACCACCGGCTCGCAGCAGGCGCTGTCCCTGCTGGCCACCGCGCTGCTGGAGCCCGGGGACACGGTCCTCGTCGAGAGCCCCTGCTACCTGGCCGCCCTCCAGGCCTTCGGCCTCGCGGGCGCGCGCGTCGTGCCCGTGCCGGGGGACGCCGACGGCGTCGACCCGCAGGCGCTGGAGGAGCTCGTGGTGCGTGAGCGGCCCAAGCTCTTCTACACCGTCCCCACCTTCCAGAACCCGACCGGCCGCACCATGCCCGCCCGGCGCCGGGCGGCCGTCGCCGCCGTCGCGGCCCGCCGGGGCCTGTGGATCATCGAGGACGACCCGTACGGCGAGCTTCGTTTCGAGGGCGGCCGGGTGCCGTGGATCGCCGCCCACGAGGAGGCCGGCGACCGGGTCGTGCTGCTCGGCTCCTTCTCCAAGGTGATGGCCCCGGGGCTGCGGCTGGGCTGGCTGCGGGCGCCGGCCGAACTGCGCCGGGCCTGCGTGGTCGCCAAGCAGGCCGCCGATCTGCACACCCCGACCCTCAACCAGCTGGCCGCGGCACGGTACTTGGCGGACCGCGACCTGGACGCGCACGTCGCCCGGGTGGCCGGCGTGTACCGCGAGCGCCGCGACGCCATGCTCGCCGGACTGGCCGACGCGCTCCCCGAGGGCTCGGCCTGGGACCGTCCCGAGGGCGGCATGTTCCTGTGGGCCCGGCTGCCCGGGTCCTACGACACCACAGCCCTGCTCCCGCGGGTGGTGCGGCAGGAGGTGGCGTACGTCCCCGGCGCACCCTTCTACGCCGGCGAGCCCGATCGCGCGACGCTGCGGCTGTGCTTCGTGACGCAGACGCCGAAGGAGATCGCGGAGGGGCTGCGCAGGCTGCGGCGGGGCCTGCGGGACTGAACCCGGCCCGCGGGCAGCCGGGTCGAGTCCCGGACGGCGCTGCTCAGGACACCGGGGTCAGTCCCACCAGAAGGACCAGGTGTGCTCGCCGACGAGGTCCCCGGCGTAGGCCCGCAGGGTGTCCGGTCCGTCCTGCAGGACCGTGTCCGGGCAGAACGCGAAGTGCTCCGCCGCCACCGCCTCGGCCTCTTCCTGGGTGGCGGGCGGGGCGGCCACGGACACCACCAGGGTGTCGAAGCCGAGCGCGACGACCCGTATCCCGAAGCGGTCCTCCCAGGAGCGCAGCACCGCGCACAGCCTCGCCACGTCGTCCTCGTAGTTCAGCGGGCCGCTCCAGCCGATGGCCGCGGGGATGTCGGCGGAGCGGCGGGCCGGCACCAGTGCGAGGCGCGGCTCCTTGAGCCAGGAACGCGGCCCGCCGGTCAGCGAGTCGGCGACCTGGGCGGCCCGGGTGTCGGGGTCGGCGGTGAAGCGGGCGGCGGCCGGGGCGAGTCCGGGCCAGTAGGGGCCGAAGGGGGCGAGAACGGGCGCGCGGTCGTGGGCGCCGGCACCGGCGTCCGTGTCGTCGGGGGCGAGTTCGTCCTCCGCGTTGTCCTGCCAGTACTCCGCGAGGACCTCCTCGGCGTCGTGGTCCCCGGGGTACGAGGTGTCGCCCGGCATCAACTCCCAGTCCTCCGGGCCGCCCTGGAGGCCGCCGACGTCGATGAGGACCGGGAGCAGACCGGCCCGGGCGGCCGGGGTGCCGAGCGCCGCCCAGTTGCCGCTGGACGCGGGCTGCCCGGCGTACCACAACAGCGGTTCGTGCCAGGGGCCTTCGTCGGTCGCGTCGGTCAGTGTGCCGAGCGGGAGTCGCAGCCCGAGGGAGCGGCCGCTCGGGTCGGCCGCCAGCGAGGGCAGCGGGTTGGGAAGTGTGGCCATGCCGGTGACTGTAGGGGCCGCCACTGACAATGGGACGGCGCGGCCCCCACGGCCGGTCGCAGCGGTCGGGCCTCAGAGGCGCTCGGGCGTCCTGATGCCGAGCAGGGCCATGCCCCGGTGGAGCGTGCGGGCCGTCACGTCGGACAGGAACAGGCGGTTCTCCACCTGCTCGGGCGTCTCGGCCTTCAGCACCGGGCACTTGTCGTAGAACGTGGTGAACAGCGAGGCCAACTGGTAGAGGTAGGCGGCCAGTTTGTGCGGGGCGTACTCCGCGGCCGCGTCCGCGACGGTCTCCGCGAAGGCGTCCGCGTGCAGGCCCAGCGCCCGCTCCGCCTCGGCCAGTTCGAGCTCCGGGTGGGCCGCGGGGCGCACCTCCCCGGCCTTGCGCAGGATCGACTGGATACGGGCGTAGGCGTACTGGAGGTACACGCTGGTGTCGCCGTTCAGCGAGACCATCTGGTCCAGGTCGAACTTGTAGTCGCGGTTGGCCGAGGTCGACAGGTCGGCGTACTTCACCGCGCCGACGCCCACCTGGGTGCCGCGCTCGGCGATCTCCTCCTCGGACAGCTGCTGCTGGACGTCCTTCTCCCGCACGACGGCGGTCGCCCGCTCCACCGCCTCGTCGAGGAGGTCGACCAGCTTGACCGTCTCGCCCTCACGGGTCTTGAACGGCTTGCCGTCCTTGCCGAGGACCGTGCCGAAGGCGAGCTGGTGGGCCTTCACGTCCTCACCCAGCCAGCCGGCCCGGCGCGCGGTCTCGAAGACCATCTTGAAGTGCAGTGACTGGCGCGCGTCGACGACGTAGACCAGCGTGTTCGCCTTCAGGCCGAACACCCGGTCCCGGATCGCCGACAGGTCGGTGGCCGCGTAGCCGTAGCCGCCGTCCGACTTCTGCACGATCAGCGGGACCGGGTTGCCGTCCGGGCCCTTGACGTCGTCGAAGAAGACGCAGAGGGCGCCCTCGGAACGGACCGCGACGCCGGAGTCCTCCAGCAGGCGGCAGGTCTCCGCGAGCATGTCGTTGTAGCCGGACTCGCCGACGATGTCCGCGTCCCGGATCTCCATGTCGAGCTTGTCGAAGACGGAGAAGAAGTAGATCTTCGACTCGTCGACGAACTTCTGCCAGACAGCGAGCGTGTGCGGGTCGCCGGCCTGGAGGTCGACCACCCGGCGGCGGGCCCGCGTCTTGAACTCCTCGTCGGAGTCGAAGAGTTTGCGCGCCGACTTGTAGAGGCGGTCGAGGTTCGACATGGCCTCCTCGCCGGAGACCCGGGTGTCCTTGTGGTCCAGCTCGTGCGGGTGCTCGTCGAGGAACTGGATGAGCATGCCGAACTGGGTGCCCCAGTCGCCGATGTGGTGGCGCCGCACCACGCTCTCACCGGTGAACTCCAGCAGCTGGACCACCGCGTCGCCGATCACCGCGGAGCGCAGGTGGCCGACGTGCATCTCCTTCGCCACGTTCGGCTGGGCGTAGTCGATGACCGTGGTGCCCGGGTGCTGGGCGAGGGGCACGCCGAGGCGGGCCGGGTCCGCGTAGCGGGCGGCGAGGTTCTCGACGATCGCCTTGTCGCTGAGCGTGATGTTCAGGAAGCCGGGTCCGGAGACCTCGATGTCCTTGATCACGTCACCCGACTCGACCCGGGCGACCACCTGGGCCGCGAGCTCGCGCGGGTTGGCCTTCGCCTTCTTGGCGAGCGCGAGGATGCCGTTGGCCTGGAAGTCGGCCCGGTCGCTACGTCGCAGCAGCGGGTCGGCGGAGCCGGCCTCCGGCAGGGCTGCCGAGAGAGCCGCCGCGAGGCGCTGCTGGACGGAGTCGCTGAGGGACGTGACCGAGGCCATGGAATGGGTGCCGTTCTGCTCGGGTTCCGGGAGGTGCTGAGTACAGGAAACCCAGTATCCCATGCGGTGAAAAGCCGTTTTCGCTCTTCCGGCCCGAGCTGGGAGAATGGTCCGGTCAGCCGTACTGGCGTATGAGAAAGAAGGACGTGCCGATCGTGGCTCAGAGCACCGAGACCACCGACTGGGTCTCCCGTTTCGCGGACGAGGTCATCGAGGAGTCGGAGCGTCGGGCTTCGGGCGCGAAACACCCTGGTGCCGCCGCACCGGTGATCGTCGTCGCGTCCGGGCTCTCGCCGTCCGGCCCCATCCACCTGGGCAACCTCCGCGAGGTCATGACCCCGCACCTCGTCGCCGACGAGATCAGGCGCCGCGGCCACCAGGTCCGGCACCTCATCTCCTGGGACGACTACGACCGCTACCGCAAGGTGCCGGCCGGTATCGAGGGGATCGACGACTCGTGGGCCGAGCACATCGGCAAGCCGCTGACCTCGGTGCCCGCCCCCGCGGGGTCACCGCACCCCAACTGGGCCGAGCACTTCAAGGCCGCCATGGTCGAGTCGCTGGCCGAGCTGGGCGTCGAGTTCGACGGCATCAGCCAGACCGAGCAGTACACCTCCGGGGCCTACCGCGAGCAGATCCTGCACGCCATCCGGCACCGCGGCGAGATCGACGCGATCCTGGACCAGTACCGCACGAAGAAGGCCCCGGCGAAGAAGCAGCAGAAGCCGGCCGACGAGGCCGAGCTGGAGGCCGCCGAGGGCTCCGGCGCGGCCGGTGAGGACGACGGCAGCTCCGGCTCCGCCGGCTACTTCCCGTACAAGCCGTACTGCGGCAACTGCGAGAAGGACCTCACCACCGTCACCGCCTACGACGACGACTCGACCGAGCTGACGTACGCCTGCACGGCCTGCGGCTTCTCCGAGACCGTCCGGCTGAACGAGTTCAACCGCGGCAAGCTGGTGTGGAAGGTCGACTGGCCGATGCGCTGGGCCTACGAGGGCGTGGTGTTCGAGCCGAGCGGCGTCGACCACTCCTCCCCGGGCTCCAGCTTCCAGGTCGGCGGGCAGATCGTCGGGATCTTCGGCGGCAAGCAGCCCATCGGGCCCATGTACGCGTTCGTGGGCATCAGCGGCATGGCCAAGATGTCCTCGTCCAAGGGCGGGGTGCCGACCGCCGCCGACGCGCTCAAGATCATGGAACCGCAGCTCCTGCGCTGGCTGTACGCCCGGCGCCGGCCCAACCAGTCGTTCAAGATCGCCTTCGACCAGGAGATCCAGCGCCTGTACGACGAGTGGGACAAGCTGGAGGCGAAGGTCGCTGGGGGCACCTCCCAGGCTGTCGGCTCCGGGGGAGGGTCCGCGCTCCCGGCCGACGTCGCCGCGTACTCCCGCGCGGTCGGCACCGCCGGCGGTGAGCTGCCGCGCACGCCGCGGCCGCTGCCGTACCGCACACTGGCGTCCGTCGCCGACATCACCGCCGGGCACCAGGACCAGGCGCTGCGCATCCTCAGCGACCTCGACCCGCAGCACCCGCTCGGCTCCCTCGACGAGGCCCGGCCGCGCTACGACCGGGCCGAGGCGTGGATCAACACCCAGGTCCCCGCCGACCAGCGCACCATCGTCCGTGCCGAGCCCGACGCGGAGCTGCTGAAGTCGCTCGACGAGCCGTCCCGGCAGTCGCTGCGCCTGCTGCTCGACGGACTGGCGGACCACTGGTCGCTCGACGGGCTCAGCCACCTCGTCTACGGAGTGCCCAAGGTCCAGGCGGGTTTCTCGGCCGACGCCACGCCGAAGGAGCTGCCGCCGGAGATCAAGACGGCCCAGCGGACGTTCTTCGCGCTGCTCTACCACCTGCTGGTGGGCCGTGACACCGGCCCCCGGCTGCCCACGCTGCTGCTCGCGGTGGGGCAGGAGCGGGTGCGGACCCTGCTGGGGGAGTGACCCCGGGCCGGGTCGCTCCCGGCCGCGCACGCGAGAGGCCCTCGTACGGAACCGGAACCACGGAACCGTACGAGGGCCTCTCGTCATGGGTCGGACGTCATGTGCCGCCTGCCGCCTGCCGCCTGCCGCCTGCCGCCCGCCGCCTGCGGCCCGCTGCCGCTGCCGCTGTCGGCTCAGGCGATGTGGTCCTCTTCCATCTCCGCCGTGTGGCGCTGCTGGAAGCGCTCGGCGAGGTTCTTCAGCGCGCTGGGGCTCAGCGCCGTCCCGTAGGTCGCCTCGATGTTGTCGCCGAGGACGCGGGGCGTGGGGTAGCTGCCGTCTATCGACTGGCGGAACACCTGGTAGTACGACTCCTCGTCCGGCTCGACGGGCGGGGTGCCGCCGCCCTCACCGAGCTGACGGGTCCGGTTGGGGCCCGACGGGATGGGGAAGGTCCCGGTCTCCTCCGACGCGGACTCCCGCACCGGCTCGGCCTCGCCGGCCGGCTCCCGGTACCGGTCGTACTGCTCGAACTGCCCGTACGGGCCGTACTGCTCGGCCTGCTGCTGCTCGTCGTACCACTGCGCGTACTGCTCCGGGTCGTACGTCGGGTCGTAGCCGCCCTCGTAGACCGTCTCCTGCGGGGGCGGGGTGTTGAACCACGGGCTCTGCTCCGGCTCGGGCGCCCGCGCGGGCTGCCGCGGTGCGGAGTCCGCGCGCTCGGAGCCGGGCGTGCCGGCGAGTTCGAGGCGCTGCTCACCGGGCGCCGCCGCGGGCTGGGCCGCGGACGCGGTCTCCTCACCCCGGCCGCCCACCGTGACCTCCGGCCGCGGCGCCGGGGGCAGCAGCGCCGGTTCGATGCCGGCTGCCGCGAGCCCGGAGGGCGAGGTCTCCGCCAGCGGGACGCCGTAGCGCGCCAGGCGCAGCGGCATCAGGGACTCCACCGGAGCCTTGCGCCGCCAGGCCCGGCCGAAGCGGGAGCGCAGCCGCGCCTGGTAGACGAGACGTTCCTGCTCCAGCTTGATGACCTGCTCGTAGGAGCG
>NZ_JBEXCW010000089.1:0-29771 GCF_040605435.1 Streptomyces sp. NPDC005574 | reverse complement strand
CGCCCGACGGACGGGTCGGTCCGAGCAGGGCCGCCCGACGGACGGGTCGGTCCGAGCAGGGCCGCCCGACGGACGGGTCGGTCCGAGCAGGGCCGCCCGACGGACGGGTCGGTCCGAGCAGGGCCGTCCGACGGACGGGTCGGTCCGGGCGGGGCCCACCGTGGACGGCTCAGTCCAGTACCCGTGCCAGGTACGCCCGCAGCAGTTCCCGGGTCTCCTCGATGATCCGGGGGTCTCCGTCCGCCGCCACCCGGAAGGCGAGGTGGACCAGGGTGTCGGCGGTCTCCACGGCGATCAGGAAGGTGCGCCGCAGGTCGTCGTCCGGCTCCCGGCCGAGGTAGCCGGACAGCAGGTCCGTGAGGCGGTCGGCGACGCGGTGGTTGGGTTCGGCGTACCGGGCGCCGACCGGGATCTGGTTGCCGAAGTCGACCAGGGAGAAGCCGGGCGCGGTGCGCTTCATGGCGAGGTACTCGTCGAGCACCGCGTCCACCGCCGCCCGCCACCCCCCGCCGCCGGTCTCCTTCAGCCGCTCGGCGACGCGCTCGGTGTAGCGCTCCAGGTTGCGCTGGGCGAGCGCGTCGGCCATGGCGCGTTTGTTGCCGAAGAAGCGGTAGACCGAGCCGATGGGGACGCCGGCGCGCAGCGCGACGGCACGGGTGCTCAGATCGTCGTAGCCGACCTCGTCGAGGAGGTCGGCGCAGGCGTCGAGTATGCGGGTCAGGCGTTCGGCGCTGCGCCGCTGCACGGGCGCACGGCGGAGCGATGTCGCGTGGGGCACGGGCTTCATGATGCCCTCCCGCCTCGGTCCGGTGAAGCTCGCCCCTCAGTACGCGGATCAGTGCCCGGTGCACTCAACGCGTGGCCCGCGGTCGTGGACGGCGCCGCCCCGGACGCCGTGACGTCCGCCGTGCTCTCCACCGGTTCGCCGCCGACGGACCACACCGTGTCGTCGTCGGCGTACAGGCGCGCGGTGACGTGGTGCGTGCCGTGCGGGACGTAGCGCGGCGCGAGGTGGTGGTGGGTGGTGCGCAGGGAGGCGACAGCGCGGCCGTCCACGAGGAGCAGGGCGTGCCCGCGGCCTGCCACGGGCACGGCCGCGGCGCCGGTGGCTGAGAAGCGGAAGTGGTGGAGGGTCAGCCGGACGTCCCAGCCGGCGCCGGCGTCGGGTGCCACCTCGATGCCGACCGCGGGTGCGTCCTTGCCGTCCACCTCCCGGTAGTGCCGACCTTCCCGGTCCGTCTTCTCCAGGAGCCTGCCCACCGCCACGGTCGGTGTTCCGGCGCTCTCGCCCGGGTGTTCCCGCGCGTCGCCGGAACCGCAGCTCACGGATCCGGTCAGCACCAGGACACAGACCGTGAGCGCGGCGAGAGGTCCACGCGTCCACGACATGCGGGGAGGTTAGAACACCGGTCCGACGGCCGGATCCCCCTCAGGTCTCGTTCTTGTCGTCCCCAGTGAGGAGGTCCCCGCCCTCTTGCGCCGGGGAAAACGCAATCCTACGGTGTTGCATAGGAATCGATACGCAAGGGAGCGATCAATGAGCGGGGACGCGCGGAAGGCCGCCGAGGAGTTGGCCCACCTCTCCGGATTCGGCAACGAGCACAGCTCCGAGGCCGTCCCGGGGGCACTGCCCGAGGGACGCAACTCGCCGCAGCGCGCGCCCCTCGGGCTCTACGCGGAGCAGCTCAGCGGTACGGCGTTCACCGAGCCGCGGGCCTGCAACCGCCGCTCGTGGCTGTACCGCATCCACCCCTCGGCCGCGCACCCGCGCTTCACGCGCACGGACAACGGCGCGCTGCGCACGGCTCCGTTCACCGACGAGGTGCCCGACCCGAACCGGCTGCGCTGGGACCCGCTGCCCGAGCCGCCGGCGGGGACGGACTTCCTGGCGGGCCTGTGGACCCTCGGCGGCAACGGGGACGTGACCCAGCGCACCGGTATGGCCGTGCACCTGTACCACGCCAACGCCTCCATGGACCGGGTCTTCGGCGACGCCGACGGGGAACTGCTGATCGTCCCCGAACACGGCGGACTGCTGCTGCACACGGAGTTCGGTCGGCTGCATGTGGAGCCGGCACACATCGCGCTGATCCCCCGTGGGGTCCGCTTCCGTGTGGAGCTGCTGGACGAGTCGGCCCGCGGCTATGTGTGCGAGAACTACGGCGCGGCCTTCCGCCTGCCCGACCTCGGCCCGATCGGGGCCAACGGCCTCGCCGCCCCGCGTGACTTCCGGGCCCCGGTCGCCGCGTACGAGGACGTCGAGGGGCCGGTGGAGGTGGTGAACAAGTTCTGCGGCAACCTCTGGACGGCCACCTACGACCACTCACCCCTGGACGTCGTCGCCTGGCACGGCAACTATGTGCCGTACGCCTATGACCTGCGCCGTTTCAATGTGCTCGGCACGATCAGCCACGACCACCCCGACCCGTCGATCTTCACGGTGCTGACCTCGCCGTCCGACACCCCCGGTCTCGCGGGCGTCGACTTTGTCGTCTTCGCGCCGCGCTGGCTGGTCGGCGAGGACACCTTCCGGCCGCCGTACTTCCACCGGAACGTGATGAGCGAGTACATGGGCCTGATCGAGGGTGCCTACGACGCGAAGACCTCCGGCCCGGGCGGCTTCGTGGCCGGCGGCGGCTCGCTGCACAACATGATGTCGGCGCACGGACCGGACCGGGAGACCTTCGACCGGGCGAGCGCCGCCGAACTCGTGCCGCAGAAGCTCGACGACGGGCTGGCGTTCATGTTCGAGACCCGCTGGCCGCTCTCGCTCGCCCCGCACGCCGCACGGGCGGAGCACCTGCAGGCCGGCTACGACGATGTGTGGCAGGGCCTGGAGCGGCACTTCCGCCCCTTGCACTGAAGATCTCCTACCGGTACGGATGGCGCGTGACCTCCTTCGCCCCGGACTCGATCGTCCTGAACCGCAAGCTGCCGCTCTGGTACCAGGTGTCGCAGTCGCTGCGCGCCTCGATACTGGGCCGCTCGCCCCGGGACCCCCTGCGGCTGCCCACGGAGGAACAGCTCGCGGGGCACTACGGGGTGAGCGTGCTGACCATGCGCCAGGCGCTGAAGGAACTGGAGGACGAGGGGCTGATCTCGCGTCACCGCCGGCGCGGCACGTTCATCGAGCCCGGTGTGCGGCGGGGCACGCCGGTGCGGCTGCTGGGCTCGGTGGACGCGATCGTGGCACAGCAGTCCGGGATGACCACCGACCTGCTGGACCAGGGCCGGGCGCCGGTCCCCGCCGAACTCGCCGAGTACTTCCCGGACTTGCCGGAAGTGGCGACGTATCACCGGCTGCGCAGCGACGAGAAGACCGGCGAACCGACCAACCACGCCCGCAACTTCGTCCGCCCCGAGCTGGCCGCGGGCATCGACGCGGAGGATCTGGTCCGCTGGCCGATGACGAAGGTGCTGCGGGACGTCGTCGGGGCGGACATCAGCCGTATCACGGACACGGTGGAGGCCCGGCTCGCCGACCCGGAGACGGCCCGGCTGCTCCAGGTCCCGCTGCTCAGCCCGATCCTGCACTACACCGGCGTCACCTACGACAGCGCGGGCCGGCCGCTTGACGTGGCCGTCATCCACTACCGGGGCGACCGCTTCTCCTTCACGGTCACCCTCGACGCCACCTGACCCGTGCCCCGGCCCGCCGATACGATGCCCAGCGTGACGCACGACGACGCTCCGCTGCTCGCGGACCTCATGCCGTGGTCCGTCGCACCGCCGCGGCTCGGCCGGGGCTGGCCGACGGGGCCGGACGCGGCATCCCTGAAAGCCCGCTGGGACACCCTGCTGAAGGCTCAGGGGCCTGACCGTGAGGCCCTGTTCGCGCCGACCCGCGCACGCACCCTGTACTCCGCCGTGGGGCAGTTGCCGGGCCAGCGGGGCGGCACCGGGAAGCTGGTCCGCGCCTCGGGCCCCTGCCCGGAGCCGGTCCGGGTGCTGCGCGCCCCCTTCGACGAGCAGTGGCTGATCCCCGATCACCGGCTGATCGACGCGGCACGGCCGGAGTTGTGGCGGGTGGCGGACGAACGGCAGATCTTCCTGGTCGAGACGCCGGCCACCCCGGCCACGGCCGGCCCCGTCGTGGTCGCGACTTCCCTGCTGCCCCTGCTGCGCCCCGGGCCGGTCCGCCCGCTGTACCGCCGCCCCGGCGGCCGGGAACCCAACCTGGCGCCGGGCCTGCTGGACCACCTGGCCACCCGGCTCGGCCACTCCCCGGCCCCGGAGGACGTGCTCGCCTGGATCGTGGCGACGGCACGCCCGGGCCCGCGGGCGCCCCTCACCACGGACGCCGGCCTGTGGGCGCGCGGCGTGGAGGTGGGCCGCCGTCTGCTCTGGCTGACGCGCCGCGACGGCGACCGCCCCAGGCTCCCGGGCGGCCGCCGCCCCTATGTCCGGGCGCCGCTGCCCGCGCTCCCCCTGACCCTGCACTACGACCGCGACGAGGAGGCCCTGCACCTGGACGAGGGCCGCATCTCGCCGGTGCCGCCCGGGGCCTGGGACTACGCGGCCGGCGGGGTCCGCGTCCTGGAGCAGTGGTTCACGAGCCGTACGAGTGAGCCCGAGCCGGGCACCCTGGCCGCGATCCGTCCGTCGACGTGGCCGCAGGCGTGGACGTCGGAACTGCTGGAGCTGATCACGGTGTTGGCCCTCCTGGCGGAACTAACGCCCCGGCTCGCGGAGTTGACGGTCACCTCGCCGCTCACCGCGGCGGACCTCCACCGGGCGGGCGTCCTTCCGCCCCCGGCGGCGGCCCACCGCCCGGCCTCGGTCCTGGACCACCAGGAGGAGGGCCCCGAGGGCCAGTTCACCCTCCTGTGACCCCCGCCGACCGTGGGGATGTCCGGCGCGAGGGAGCGCTCAGCGCGTGGTGACGACCGCTGCGCGGGACCTGTCCGGAAACGCGCCGATGGCGCGGGGCGCCCGGCCGGTGGCGCATCCCGTCACCGGTCACCGGCATGGCGCGCGGTGCCGCTCGCGGTGTTCGTCGCGCTCGCCGTGCGGGGGTACGCGCGCGGCGAGCGGTGAGGTGCCCGTGTCCGTGCCGGGGACGTCGTCGGGTGGTGGGCCGGGGTGCGGTGGGTCGGTGGAGCGTGGGTTCCCGCGCTCGGGAGGCAGGGTGGGGCGGTGCCGCGACCGTGGGGATGACGGTCGGCGGCAACGCGGCACCGCGCCGGGACGGCGGCGCGACCCGGGCGCGGGCCCCGGGGTCACCCCCGAGGAACGCCGGTACGGCTCAGCGCCCGCCGAACAGCGAACGGCGCAGTCGGCGCAGCGGCGCGAAGAGCGAGACCCGCCGCACCCGCGCGCCCGTGGCGCTGCGGTTGTGTCCGGTGTCGCGCGCGGTCAGTTCCCGCATCAGCGAGGTCGCCTCGATCGTCTCCCGCTGCGGTATGGCGGGTCCCGCCAGTACCGAGAGATGGCGGTCGAGACGCGAACTGGTCGCGCTGCTTCCGCAGGTGATCGCAGGGACCCTCGCCCTGCTGCTCACTGCTATCTGTTCCATGTCACTCCCCACCCGTACGAGTCCACCCGGCCCGGGCAGGTTAACCCTATCGCCCCCCGGGGGCACTCGTGTATCGCGGTCTCAGGATTCACCTTCCCCGTAAGGAGGTTGATGACTACTCTCCGAATCCAGCCGATTTCAGGGCGAGTTGGACAATCGGCTGCGTGGTGGGCTGCGCTGACCCCCCGTCGGGCTCGACCGTCACAGCGAGTGACGTCGCGGACGGGGTGAGACCCGACGCGACGAGGGGCGTGTCGGCCTCGAAGAGACCGAGGGAGCGCGGTTGCACGCCGGGGCGCATCAGCCACAGTTGGCGCACCCTGCCGCTCGGTGGCGCGCCGTACCCGCTCAGGGTGACGACCGCGCGCCCCTGCGACGCGGACGCGATCACCCCGATGGTGCGGCCCCCGGCGTCCCGGCCGGTGCTCGCCCGCGCGTCGGGAGCCGCGAGAACGTGGGCGATCTCACGGGATCTCGACTGCTGGGCGTCCAGTTCGTCCTGGGTCTGGTTCGCCTGGACGGCGAAGAGCGAGGCGACCACGAGCGCCGCGGCGGCCGTGGCGGTGGCGAACGGCACGAACAGGGGGCGCGGCCTCGACGCGCGGGCGCGCGCCGGCGGCGGCTGGGTGCCCCAGACGTGGGGCGGCAGTTGCGGTGCCCGTGCCGCCTGCGGCGCGGGGGACTCCTGCGGAGTGGCGCGCACGGCGGCGAACACCCGGTCGCGCATCGCGGCCGGCGCGGGTGCCGCGGTCGACCAGGCCAGCCGGACGGCGTCCTCGGACAGGGCCCGCACCTCGGCGCCGCACCTGTCGCAGTCCTTGAGGTGTTTCTCGAAACGGACCCGCTCCGCGGGCTCCAGCGCGTCGAGGGCGTACGGGGCGGCGAGGGAGTGGATGTCCTCGCGGCGGAACAGGCGGTCGCGCAGACTCATGCGACACCTCCCAGGCACTCGCGCAGCCGGGTGAGACCGTCGCGCATACGGGTTTTGACCGTGCCCAGCGGCAGGGAGAGCCGCTCGGCCACTTCACGGTACGTGTAGCCGTCGTAGTAGGCGAGGGTGACGGACTGGCGCTGGAGGGCGGTGAGCCGGTCCAGGCAGCGGCGTACCCATTCGCGTTCGAGGCCGGCCTCGACCTCCTCGGTGACCTGGTCGAAGGCCGGGTGGTGGGACCGCCGGGCCTCGCGCTGCTCGCGCTCGCCGGCCGCGCGGGCGCTGCGCACCCGGTCGACGGCGCGGCGGTGGGCGAGGGTGAGGACCCAGGACAGCGCGCTGCCCCGGCCGGGGTCGAACCGTGCGGCGGAGCGCCAGAGTTCGAGCAGCACCTCCTGCGCCACCTCCTCCGACTGGGCCTGATCGCGCACCACGCGCCGTACGAGACCGAACACCGGGCCGGACACCAGTCCGTACAGCTGCTCGAACGCCTTCTGGTCACCACCAGCCACGAGCACCAGCAGCTCGTCCGCCTCCACGCGGTCCCCCTCTCAGTGGGCCGTGCACGGCCCGTCCCGTCACCTGAGGCACGCACAGCGAACGTGCCTCCGGACGGTGTTACGGATCAGTCTGCGGAAAATGCGGGTCGCCGACGATGAAACAAGTTTTCAGCTGGCGCGTAAGAACGTTTGGGATTCGACCAATCCACCCTGTCGGCCGCTCCGAATGGCGTTCGTCAGGCAAGTTGGCACTGAGGACGGACGGCATGACACCTATCTCCAGGAGCGGTGCGGGACGCAGGAGTTTCGCGACCCTCGTATGTGGTGCGCTGGCCGCCGGGGGGCTCGCAGCCGCCGGCGTGGCCACGCTGGAACCGGGGGCGGCCTCCGCCTCCAGTCACCGGGAGGCTCCGCTGATCTCGGGGCAGCCCCAGTACGACAACACGGACGTGTACGCGTTCGTCAGCCCGGACCACCCGGACTCCACCACCATCATCGCGAACTGGATCCCGTTCGAGGACCCGGCCGGCGGCCCGAACTTCTTCACGTTCGCCGACGACGCGCAGTACGACCTCCACATCGACAACAACGGTGACGCGCAGGGCGATCTGCTCATCCGCTACACCTTCAAGACCCACACGAAGAACAAGAAGACGTTCCTCTACAACACGGGCGCGGTCACCAGCCTGAACGACCCCGACCTCAACATCACGCAGACCTACGACATCGACCTGGTCAAGCTGCACGACCAGAAGGTGATGTCCTCGACGAAGATCGCCGACGACGTGCCGGTCGCGCCGTCGAACGTCGGCAAGGCGTCGATGCCGGACTACAACACGCTGCGCAAGCAGGCGATCTACAAGCTGAGCAGCGGCGCGCAGACCTTCGCCGGCCAGGCCGACGACCCGTTCTTCCTCGACCTGCGCGTCTTCGACCTGCTGTACGGCGGGAACCTGTCCGAGGTCGGCCGGGACACGCTCAAGGGCTACAACGTCAACTCGATAGCCCTCCAGGTCCCCACGAAGATGATCACCGAGTCCTCGCACCAGCCGGTCGTCGGCATCTGGTCGACCACGCAGCGCCGGAACGCGCAGGGGTACTACTCGCAGGTCTCGCGCCTCGGCAACCCGCTGGTCAACGAGGTCGTCAACCCCATCGGGGACAAGGACAAGTTCAACGCGTCCGCGCCGTGGGACGACGCCCAGTTCCTGAAGAACGTCACCAACCCCGAACTGCCGAAGCTCATCGAGGGCATCTACAAGATCAAGGCGCCCGCCGAGCCGCGCAACGACCTGGTCGACGTGTTCCTGAAGGGCGTCAAGGGCCTCAACCAGCCCCCGAACGGCCGCCCGTCCGAGGAACTGCGCCTCAACACCTCGATCAAGCCGACCGCCAGCCCCAAGCGTCTCGGTGTCCTCGACGGTGACAACGCGGGCTTCCCGAACGGCCGTCGGCTCACCGACGACGTGATCGACGCCTCGCTGCAGGTGGTCGAGGGCGAGCTGGTCGGCTCCAAGAACGACCTGGGCGACGCGGTCGACAAGAACGACAAGAAGTTCGGCCACTCCTTCCCCTACCTGGCCAACCCCACCGCGGGCTCCCGCGGCAAGCTCGCCAAGGGCACCAGCGGCGGCAACGACGTCCGTAACCAGCTCGGCGACGCGCTCCAGCCGGCCGGTGTCTCCGGCAGCTCCGACACCCCGCTGATCGCCGCCTCCGCGGGCGCCGGTGCGATCGGTGTCCTGCTGATCGGCGGCGCCCTGATGTGGTGGCGCCGGATGCGCGGGCGGGCGTACTAGAACCCGCCGGCGGCCGGGCGGCCGCGGCGCCCCGTCGACTGCCCTCGACCGGGCCGCCCCCGCCCGCCGCCCGTCATCCCCACAGTCCGGCGCGACCCGCGTACTCATCCCCCACGGCGCGGGTCGCGCCGCCCCACACGACGACTTCCGCAGTCACTGAGCAGGTTGAACCATCCCAGGCGACCGAGGAGAGGGCATGGCCCCGCGTACGAACGACAGCGCACCGGAGAGCGGGCACGGCGACGAGCCGGCCGCACCGGCCGGGCGCGAGCGCGGCGCGGAACCGGCCGCCGCCACCGGGACGCCTGCCGGCGATCCCCAGAGCACCGACGTCGTCCTCTCCGAGACGGTCGAGGAAGGCCGGAGCGCCGGCGTGGTCCCCGAGACCGCCGCCGACGGTCCCGAGGGCGACGCCGTCCCCGCTGTCGCCGTCGCCGATGCGCGCGTCGTCGCCGTGCGGCGGGTCGGTGCGGCCGGCCGGCGGTGGCGGGTGGCACAACTCGCCGGATGTGTCGCTCTGTTGGCCGTCGCGCTGACCGCCGGGTCGATCGCGGTCGGCGCCGGTCGGGACGGTGGCGGGACGGCCGCCGTCGCGGCCGCGCCCGCCGACATCTCCCCCGCGCTGCTGTCCAGCGGCGGCCTCGACGCGAGCATCGCCGCCCTGCAGGCCCACCTCCGGACCCAGCCCAAGGACTTCGGCGGCTGGGCCACGCTCGGTCTCGCCTACGTCGAGCAGGCCCGCACCAAGGGCGACCCCTCCCGCTACCCGCAGGCCGAGCAGGCTCTGAAACGCTCCCTCGGCCTGAAGCCGGACAACGAGCAGGCCCTGTCCGGCCGCGCCGCCCTCGCCGCGGCCCGCCACGACTTCAAGAACGCCCTGGCCTACGCGGACCGGGTCCTCGCTGAGAACCCCTACAGCGAACGCGCCCTGTGCTCCCGCATCGACGCCCTGGTCGAACTGGGCCGTTACACCGACGCGTCGAAGGCCGCGGACACCGCCGACGCCAGGCGGCCGGGCATCCCGGTGTTCACCCGGTACGCCTACGTACGGGAGTTGCGGGGTGACGTCTCCACCGCCCGCCGCGTCCTGGAGCACGCCCTCGCCACCGCCTCCACTCCCGGCGACATCTCCTACGTGGCCTCGGCGCTCGGCCAACTCGCCTGGAACCAGGGCGACTACAAGACCGCCCTGAACCGCTACGCGCGCGCCCTGGCCGCCGACGAGAACTACCTCCCCGCGCTGGAGGGACGCGCCCGCGCCGAGGCCGCGAGCGGTGAACGGGCCGGCGCGATCCGCGACATGGAGGACGTCGTCTCCCGCTTCCCGCTGCCCGGCCCGCTCGTCGAACTCGGCGAGCTGTACGAGCAGCGCGGCGGCGCCGGCGACCGCGGCCGGGCCGGCGACCAGTACGCCCTGGTCGACGCCTGGATCGCGCTAGCGCGCGCCAACGGCGTCAACGCCGACCTCGACACCGCGCTCGCCGCGGCCGACCACGGCGACCGGGCGGCGGCCCTGCGCGCGGCCCGCGCCGAGTGGGCCCGCCGGCACACCGTGCACACCGCGGACGCGCTGGCCTGGGCCCTGCACGTCAACGGCCGCGACGCGGAAGCCCTGCCGTACGCCCGGCGGGCCACGGCCACCGGCTACCACAACGCCTCCTTCCTGTACCACCGCGGCGTGATCGAACGCGCCACCGGCCACGGCGCCGCGGCCCGCGCCTCGCTGCGCGCGGCCCTGGAACTGAACCCCGGCTTCTCGCCGCTCGGCGCCCGCGCGGCCCGTACCGCCCTGGGATCCGCCCGGTGAGGGCCCGCCGTCTCGCCGTCGGCGCGGCCGTCCTGACCGCCGCCGCCGGGTTCGCGCTGCTTCCCGCCGGGGCCGCGAGCGCGCACCCGCTCGGGAACTTCACCGTCAACCGGTACGACGGTCTCGTGGCCGCCCCCGGCGCACTGCGCGTCGACCACGTCGAGGACCTCGCCGAGATCCCCGCGACCCAGGCCAAGCCGGACCTGGAGCGGCTCGGCACGACCGAGTGGGCGCGGCAACGGTGCGCCGAGGCCGCCGAGGGCAGCAAGGTCACCGCCGACGGCCGTGGCGTCCCGCTGACCGTCGTCACCAGCCGCGCGCGCCTGCGGCCCGGCCAGGCGGGGCTCAACACCCTGCGGGTGGAGTGCCGGCTCACCGCCGAGCTGCCCGCCGGGGACACCGTCGCCCTCGGATTCCACAGCGCGGGAGCCTCCACCGGCCCGGGCTGGCGGGAGATCACCGCGCGCGGCGACCGTATGACGCTCACCGCGACGGACGTACCGAAGACATCGGTTTCCCACGAACTGACCGTGTATCCGAAGGCGTTGCTCTCCTCCCCCGCCGACACCGCGACCGCCTCCCTGCGCGTGCGCCCCGGTGGCCCCGCCCTCGCCGAGGAGCGGCAGGACGCCCCGGCGGCCTCCGTCCTGCCCCGGGGGGCCGACCGCTGGACCCGGGCCCTGGACTCCCTCGTGGCCCGGCACGACCTCACCCTCGGCTTCGCCGCGCTGGCCCTGCTCATCGCCGTGGCCCTCGGCGCGATGCACGCGCTCGCCCCGGGGCACGGCAAGACCCTCATGGCCGCCACCGCGGCCGCGCGGGGCGGCAGGGCCCGGATGAAGGACGTCCTGCCGCTGGCCGCCTCGGTGACCGTCACCCACACCCTGGGCGTGGTCGGCCTCGGCCTGCTGGTCACCGCCGGTTCGGCGGCCACGCCCTCGGTGATCGCCTGGCTCGGCATCGCGAGCGGTGTCCTGGTCACCTGCGCGGGCACGACTCTCCTGCGCAGGGCCTGGCGCAGCCGCCCCCGCCCGCAGGAGCACCGGCCCGCGCGGGCGCACCGGCACGATCACGATCACGGGCATGACCACGGGCAGCCGCACGAGCACGGCCACGGCCACACCCACGACGGCGCCGAAGCCCACGCTCACCCTCACGCCCTGGAGCGCACGCCGGTTCTGGTAGCCGCGCACAGCCGGGCGGCATCCGACGAGTGCGCGCCGGAGCACGCCCCCGGCCACACCCACGACGCGGCGCACCCCCACGAGCACGAGCACCCGGCCGACGAGCGCGCGCACGGGCACACGCACGGGCACCGCCACGACGACGCTCACGAACACCCCCACGACCACGCCCACGATCCGCACGCCGTGGAGCACACGCACGGCGGCTTCACGCACACCCACGCCACCGCGCCCACCCTGCGCGGCACGATCCTGCTCGGTTTCGCCGGTGGTCTCGTGCCGAGTCCGTCCGCCGTCGTGGTGCTCGTCGGCGCGGCGGCGCTCGGCCAGGCGTGGTTCGGGCTGCTGCTCGTCGTCGCGTACGGCGTCGGTCTCGCCCTCACGCTCACCGCGGCCGGCTTCGCCGTCGTCCGGCTCGGGGCGGGGATGAACCGCGCCCTGGAACGGCGGCCGCGCTGGGCGGCCAGCCGGTTGACGGTCCTCGTGCGCCGGACCGCGCCCCTCGCGTCGGCGCTCGTGGTGCTCGCGCTCGGAGTGGGACTCGTGCTCAAGGGGGCGGCATCAGCACTCGGCTGAGCTACTTTTGTGGGGAAATCACGCGGAGACGGAGGGGGGACGCGCGTGTCCGGAGGACCTGGCGGTGACCGGCTGATCGCCGGCCGCTATCGCCTTCTGTCGCCGCTCGGTGAGGGCGGCATGGGAACGGTGTGGCGTGCCCGTGACGAGGTGCTGCACCGCGAGGTCGCGGTCAAGGAGGTGCGCGCGCCCGCCGGGCTGCCGGACTCCGAGGTCGAGCGGTTGTACGCCCGGCTGGAGCGCGAGGCGTGGGCGGCGGCCCGGGTCGCCAACCGCAACGTGGTCACGGTCTACGACGTGGCCACGCAGGACGGCCGCCCGTGGATCGTGATGGAACTGGTCCGCGGTGTGTCCCTGGCCGACGCACTGGAGGCGGAGGGGCCGCTCGACCCGCGGCGCGCCGCGCACATCGGCGCGGAGGTGCTCGCCGCGCTGCGCGCCGCCCACGCGGCCGGGGTGCTGCACCGGGACGTGAAACCGGCCAACGTCCTGCTGTCGAACGACGGCCGGGTGGTGCTCACCGACTTCGGCATCGCGACGGTCGAGGGCAGTTCGGCGCTGACCATGACCGGCGAGGTCATCGGGTCGCCCGAGTTCCTGGCCCCGGAACGGGCCCTGGGCCGTACGCCCGGACCCGAGTCCGACCTGTGGTCACTGGGTGTGCTGCTGTACGCGGCGGTCGAGGGCAACTCGCCCTTCCGCCAGAACACTCCGCTCAGCACGCTGCGGGCCATCGTGGACGAGGAACTGCCGCCCGCGCGCCGGGCGGGGCCGCTGTTTCCGGTCATCGAGGGACTGCTGCGCAAGGATCCGGCGGAGCGGCTGCCGGCCGACCGGGCCGAACAGGACCTGCGGGCGGTCGCCGCGGGCGGCGCCCCGCGCGCGAACACGCTGCGGGCGGCCCCGTACACGCCGACTTCGACCGGGCGGCCCGAATCCTGGTCGTCGCCGGCTCCGACCCCGCCGCAGTCCCCGGCCACGGCGGCCTACGGGTCCGGCCCGTCCGGCACGACCAGGGCGGCGGCCCGGCCCGGCCGCGACCGGCGTGCGGTCGTGGCGTTCGTCGCCGGCCTCGCGGCACTCGCGCTGGCGATCGCCGGGCTGACGTACGTCCTGCTGAACCACGACGGGGGCGGCGGCGGAAGCGAAGGGCGGGCCTCCAACAGCACCAGTGTGGGCGTGGACTCGGGTCCCACCACGGGCGGCGGCCACTCGGCGGCGAACTCTCCGGCGTCCTCCCCGACCCGCGGCGGCAGCCCGTCGAGCGCGCCTCCCGCCCAGTCCGTGCAGGTCACGCTGACCGGTGCGCACACCGAGTACTCCGGGACGTGCCCGCCGCCGAACGGCGAGGCGCCGGCGTTCACGGCGACCATCACGGTCGGCCGGCTGCCGGCGCGGGTCAGCTACCGCTGGGTGTCGCGGGACGGTCACGTGATGGACTCCGGCTGGAAGACGCTGTCGTTCCCCGCGGGTGGCGGGCGCACCCGGCAGGACCGGGCGATCGTGACGACGTACGACGAGAGCGGGACGATCGAGAACGCGATCAGCGTCGAGGTCCGTGACCCGGTGCGCACGACGTCCGACCCGGTCCCGTTCTCGGTCACCTGTGTGGCGGAGACCCCGACGGGCGGGGCCTCCCCCTCTGTCTCCGCTTCGGTCAGTCCGTAGCGGATCAGGCCGCGCTGTTCAGTACGGGCAGGTAGCCGCCGGACTGGCCGGCCGCGGTCGGGTGGTACGACTCCCCGATGTTGAGCCAGTTGACGCTGTGCAGCCAGGAGTCGCCGGAGCAGATCTCGTGGCCGGCGAAGGTGCCGCGGACGTCGCCGAAGACGAAGCCGTGGCCGGCGGCGCGGGCGGCGACGGCGGTGTCGAGGTGGTCGGCGGCGTCGTTGATCGCCTTCCGCTTGGTCTCGGAGAGGCCGAGGCAGGTGGTGCCGAGCTTGTAGAAGCGGGGATAGCCGATGACGACGACCCGGGCGCTCGGTGCCTTGGCGCGGATCGCGGAGTAGACGCTGTCGAGCTTGCCGGGGAGCGTCGAGTCGACGTACGCCCTGGCGGTGGCGATCCGGGACAGGCAGGAACTGTCGGACTGGAGCACACAGGTCGTCATGACGTCGGCGAAGCCGGCGTCGTTGCCGCCGATGCTGACGGAGACGAGGGCGGTGGTGGCGTTGAGCGGGGTGAGCTGGTTGGCCAGAACATCACCCGTTCGGGCGCCCGAGCAGGCGGTGAAGTCGAAGGACGAGGGTGAGTGGGCGGCGGCCCAGAGGTAGGGATGGGCCTTCGTGCTGCGCTTGCAGTCGCCGCTGGAGCTGATGTAGCCGCCCGCTCCGACTCCGGAGGAGTAGGAGTCGCCGAGCGCCACATATCCGCCTGTGGCGGCGAGTTGGGACGCCTGAGCCGTGGTTGCCCCGGTGAGGGCGAGGCCGGCGGCGAGGAGGAGTGAGCTGACGTATGCGGCAAGTCGGGAACGTCTCATGGAACCTCCCTTTAGCAGGATCTCTGCCATAACCGTCGTAGCAACTACGCGTGTTGAACGGAAGTGTCCATGCCAAGAATTCTCGGAACGCCCCCTGTTCGAGGGCTTTCCGAGGGGGCGTCAGACGGTCCCGCGACCTCCGCTCGCACGCGTCGGCCGCTCCGCTGGACCGAACTCATCAGCGAATGCGTCAAACACGGTCAAGATGTGAGCAATCATCAGGCGGTAACGGTCAAACCAACGAAAACCGTGAGGGCTAGTTCCAGGTCTTGCCATACTTGCTCAATCATCAATACCGTCGTACATCTCACCCGCATCGGCCCGTCATCAAGCGGCTCCAGGGGAGGGCTCAGGACCGCGATGAAATCCGGCGCGGGGCGCGGTAGGGGGGTGCCGTGCTCGGTGACCGAACAGGTGGCCGGGCCGTGCCGCGAGACCGGCTGCCGATTCCGGCAGACGGCCAGTTTTGCCAGCTCACCCGGCGTCGCACGGAGTTCCGCTCCGTCCTGCCCCGGGTGAGAACCCCCCTTTCGAACCGGACATGAGCCGGACCGCCCAGGGGCGGGCGGTCCACCGGACGAGAGGGATCGGACTCATGAGCTCTGTTCTGCAGCCGGCGACCACGGGACAACAACCGTCCGCGACCGCCCAGTACCGGCCCGTCTCCTCACACCTGGCCATCGCGCCACCGGTGAGCGTGGTGATTCCCGCCATGAACGAGGCCGAGAATCTTCCCTACGTCTTCCGGACCCTTCCGGACTGGATCCACGAAGTGGTCCTGGTGGACGGCAACTCCACCGACGACACCGTCGGCGTGGCCCGCGCGCTGTGGCCCGCCGTGAAAGTCGTCGAACAGCACGGCAAGGGCAAGGGGGACGCGCTCACCAGCGGATTCGAGGCGTGCACCGGCGACATCATCGTGATGATCGACGCGGACGGCTCGGCCGACGGCAACGAGATCGTGTCGTACGTCTCCGCCCTCGTCTCGGGCGCGGACTTCGCCAAGGGGTCCCGCTTCGCCAACGGCGGCGGCACGGACGACATGACGCCCGTGCGCAGACTCGGCAACCGGGCCCTGTGCACGGTCGTCAACCGCAAGTTCGGCGCCCGCTACACCGACCTCTGCTACGGGTACAACGCCTTCTGGCGGCACTGCCTCGACAAGATCGACCTCGACTGCACGGGCTTCGAGGTGGAGACCCTGATGAACATCCGGGTGGTCAAGGCCGGGCTCAGGGTGCAGGAGATACCCAGCCACGAGTACCTCCGCATCCACGGCACCAGCAACCTGCGCGCCGTGCGCGACGGGCTCAGAGTGCTGCGCGTCATCCTCCGGGAACGGTCCAACCGGCGCGCGCTGCGCCGCCGGGCTCCGCGCTCCCCGATGATGAACTCCCTCCCGGGGAAGCTCTCGTGAGCGATCCCGACATCTCCGTCGTGATCTGCGCCTACACCGAGGACCGCTGGGAGGACACCCTCGCGGCGGTCTCCTCGGTCCGGGCGCAGTCCCGGCCGGCCGTGGAGACCCTGCTGGTCGTCGACCACAACCCGGCCCTCCTCGACCGGCTGACCCGGCAGTACCGGGAAGCCGACGGGGTTCGGGTGCTCGCCAACGCGGGCGTGCGCGGCCTGTCCGCCGGCCGCAACACCGGGATCGCCGCCTCGCGCGGCGCCGTGGTGGCCTTCCTCGACGACGACGCGGTCGCCGAACGCGACTGGCTGCGGCACCTCGCCGAGGGCTTCGCCGACCCACGGGTCATGGTCGTCGGCGGACGGGTGCTGCCGGTCTGGGCCTCCGGCCGCCGGCCCGCCTGGTTCCCCGAGGAGTTCGACTGGGTGGTGGGCTGCACCTACCGGGGCCTGCCCCGGGGCCGGGCCCGGGTCCGCAACGTCCTCGGCGGCAACGCCTCGTTCCGCCGTACGGCCTTCGACGCGGCGGGCGGCTTCGCGACCGGCATCGGACGCGACGGCGACAAACGCCCGCTGGGCTGCGAGGAGACGGAACTGTGCATCCGCCTCAGCCGCGCCAGACCCGACGCGATCCTGCTGGTCGACGACCGGGCGGTGATCCATCACCGGGTCCCGGCGGCCCGCGAGCACTTCGCGTACTTCCGCGCCCGCAGCTACGCCGAGGGCCTGTCGAAGGCCCTGGTGGCGCGAAGTGTGGGCGCCGGCAGAGGACTTGAGACGGAGCGCCGCTACACCACGCGGGTGCTGCCGGCCGGTGTGGCCCGGGGGCTGCGGGACGCCCTGCTGGCACGGCCGGGCGGTGCGGGGCGGGCCGGCGCCATCGTCGCGGGGCTGCTCACCGCGGCCGGCGGATACGTGGTCGGCAGTGTCCGGGCCCGCCGGACCGGCGTCACCTTCGGGGCGACGCCCCTGGTGGGAGCGGCCCATGAGTGACACGCCGGTGCCGATCCTCATGTACCACGCGGTCGCCGCCGACCCCAGCGACGCCACCCGCGCCCTCTCGGTGACCCCGGACGCCTTCGCGCGGCAGATGGCGCTGATCGCGGAGTCGGGCCGCACACCGGTGGACACGGCCGCGCTGGCGGCCTGCTGGCGCTCGGGCCGCCCGCTGCCCGAACGGCCGGTGCTGATCACCTTCGACGACGGCTACGAGGGTGTGCACCGGCACGCCCTCCCCGCGCTCGCCGAACACGGGTTCCCCGCCACCCTGTTCGTGACCACGGGCTGGCTGCGCGGCCCGCACGACACCGGCGGCGGACTCGACACCATGCTCGACTGGGACCAGGTCCGCCAACTGGCCGCCGCCGGCGTCGAGATCGGCGGGCACAGCCACACCCACCCGCAGCTCGACCAGCTCGACGACGACCGGCTGCGCACCGAGCTGGCCCGGTGCCGGGAGATCGTCTCGGAGCAACTGGGCGCCGCACCGGCCTCGTTCGCCTATCCGTACGGCTACTCCGACCGCCGGGTCCGGCAGGCGGTGCGCCGCGCGGGCTACGGCCAGGCGCTCGCCGTCGGCAACACGCCGGCCCGGCGCCGGCAGGGACCGTACGCCCTGCGGCGGGTGACCGTGCGCCGCGGCACGGACCTCGCCGAGTTCCAGCGGCTGGTCGAAGGGCGCGCGCTCGCCCGCGTCTTCGCCCGGGACCGCGCCCTGACCAAGGGGTACGCGGTGCTGCGCAGGGCACGGCGGGCCGCGCGGACGGCGACCGGCGCGGTGCGCCGCTGCTGAGGGGACGCCGGCGCCGTACGTCGAACCGCTTCCGAGGGGACCGGGCGGCCGCGGGAACGTGACGCGGCCGACGCGAGCGGCACGGTCCGGAAAGCGGGTGCGCACGGCTTCCTCGTGCCGGATCATGGCGGCATGTCTGTGAACCCTTACGACGCGCTGCCGGTCCGGCTCAACGTCGACGACAGCGACTCCCCGTCCGACGTCGTCGACGCGCTGTTCCTCGGCCGCTTCGCGACGGGCGAGCAGCCGTACTCGCACGCGGCCAACATCGACCGGGTGCGGTCCGGGGTCACCCTGCTGCCCCCGGGCGCGCGGGTGCTGCGCATCGCCCGCGACGACGACCGCAGCGCCACCCTGGCCGAGGGCGACGGCTGGACCGTCCTGGTCTCGCGCTGGAACCGGGGCGCGGACGTCACGGTGACGGCGACCACCGCGGAACTCGCCGCGAAGATCCTCGACCAGGCCACGGACGGCGCCGCCGACGAACCCGAGCCCCAGCCGGAGAACGTCACCATGGGGTTCTGGTACGTGTCCCCGAGGCGCGGACCGCACCGCACCACCCGGCAGATCTCCGCCGGCACCTGGGACGAGATCCGCCCCAACTACACCGCGCCGGTGGCGGACGCCATGGACCGCCTGATGAAGACCACCCCCGAGGACATCGCGGGCCGGCTGCTGCTCCTGCACGGCCCGCCGGGCACGGGCAAGACCTCGGCGCTGCGCACCCTGGCCCGCTCCTGGCGGGACTGGTGCCAGGTGGACTGCGTGCTGGACCCGGAGCGGCTCTTCTCCGACGTCGGCTATCTGATGGACATCGCGATCGGCGAGGAGGACGCGGCGGGCAAGGGCCGCTGGCGGCTCCTGCTGCTGGAGGACTGCGACGAACTGATCCGCGGGGAGGCCAAGCACACGGCCGGCCAGGCCCTGTCCCGGCTGCTGAACCTGACGGACGGCCTGCTGGGCCAGGGCCGCAACGTCCTGGTGGCCGTCACCACCAACGAGGACCTGGAACGCCTGCATCCCGCCGTCGTCCGGCCCGGCCGCTGCCTGGCCCGGATCGAGGTGGGGGCGCTCACCCGCCGGGAGTCGGTCACCTGGCTCGGCACGGAGGAGGGCGTGGGCCGCGAGGGCAACTCCCTGGCCGAGCTGTACGCGCTGCGCCGGGGCACGTCCCCGACCTCGCTGCCGGAGCCCCGGGAGGGGGCCGACGCGGGGCTGTACCTGTAGCGCGGGGCCCGGGGTGTTTTGATGGACGTATGACCCTGTTCGTCGGCACGTCGGGGTGGCAGTACAAGGACTGGAGGGGTGCGTTCTACCCGGCCGGATGTCCCACCCGCCTGTGGCTGGAGGAGTACGCGCGGCGCTTCGCGACGGTCGAGGTGAACAACGCCTTCTACCGGCTGCCCGCCCGCGAGACGTTCGAGTCGTGGCGGGAGCGGACCCCGCCGGACTTCGTCGTCGCCGTCAAGGCCAGCCGCTATCTGACCCACATCAAGCGGCTGCGGGAGCCGCGGGAGCCGGTGCAGCGGCTGATGAGCCGCGCCGAGGGGCTCGGTGACCGGCTGGGGCCGGTGCTGCTCCAACTGCCGCCGACCCTGCGCGCCGACGCGGAGCTGCTGGACGACTGCCTGGCCTGCTTCCCGGCCGGCACCCGGGTCGCGGTGGAACCGCGGCACGAGACGTGGTGGACGCCCGAGGTCCGCGGGGTGCTGGAGAACCGGGGCGCCGCCCTGTGCTGGGCCGACGTACGGGCGCGTCCGGCGACCCCGCTGTGGCGGACCACCGACTGGGGGTACGTCCGCTTCCACCAGGGCCGCGCGCGGGCGTGGCCGCACTACGGCCGACGGTCCCTGACGACCTGGGCGCAGCGGATCGCGGCCACCTGGCGGGCCGGGGACGACGTGTACGCGTACTTCAACAACGACCCCGACGCGGCCGCCGTCGGGGACGCGGTGACCTTCGCCCGAGCGGCCGAGGCGTCGGGGCTCAGGACGACCCGCACTCCGTGAGGCGTCGTCCGGGCCGCCGGTGTCACTCGGTGCCGAAAGCGGCCCGCAGGGCGTCCCGGACCGAGGCCAGGGCCGCCTTCTCGTCCAGGCCCAGCCGGCGTACCCGCTCCGCGTACGCCTGCGCGGCCGTCGCCGCCTCACGCTCGGCGGCCGGGCCGGCGGCGGCGACGAACGTCCCGTTGCGCCCACGGGTCTCGATCACCCCGTCCGTCTCCAGCGCGCGGTACGCCTTGGCGACCGTGTTGGCGGCCAGCCCGAGCGACTCGGCCAGCCCGCGCACGGTCGGCAGGCGGTACCCCACCGGCAGTACGCCCGCCCGCGCCTGCCCGGAGATCTGCGCACGCACCTGCTCGAACGGCGGGGCACTGTCATCGATACGGATCTTCAAGGTCACGCAGCGATTGTCGCCCACCGGCCGGAAAATGAGAGGCACCGGGACAGCTCTCCCCCGTAGCGTGCGCCCCCATGACAGTGATCGTGCGCGAGCTGCGCCGCGGAACGCGAGCCGACCTGGCCGGCTTCGCCCGCGTCCGGAAGCTGGTGCTGCCCTTCATGCTCTTCACCCCGGAGTCCGTCCGCTACGACCTCGACCACGCCCACCCGGCCTCGCGTTACCGCCCCCTGGTGGCGGAGGAGGACGGCGAGGTGATCGGCACCGCCCAGGTGGGTCTCGTCCACGACAGTCCGCAGCCCGGCCAGGGATACGTCAACGTGTACGTGCACCCGGGGCGCACCCGGCGCGGGGCGGGCTCGCTGCTGGTGCGCACCGCCGAGGAGTACCTGGGCGAGGCGGGCGCGACCCGGCTGTTCAGCTGGGTCCTGGACAAGCCCGCCGACCGCGCCTTCGCCGAGCGGCACGGGTACACCGCGAGCCGCTCGGCGCACTTCCTCCGGCTGGACCTGGCGCACGGCACGCTGCCGCCGCTGCGGGAGCCGCCCCCGGGGGTCGAACTGCGCACCGGAGCCGACTTCGCCGGCGATCCCCGGCCGCTGTTCGAGCTCGACGCGGAGACGCTGGCGGACGAACCGAGCGACGTACAGCAGGAGTTCACCGACTACGAGGTCTGGCTCGATGAGACCTGGCGTCATCCGCTGTTCAGTCCCGGGCTGACCTCGGTCGCCCTCGTCGACGGCCGCCCCGCGGCCTTCAGCGCGGCCCGGACGGACGGCGGCACCGGCTACGGCACCGTGATGACCGGCACCGCGCGCGCCTTCCGCGGCCGGGGGCTGGCCAAGCTCGCCAAGAACCACTCGCTGCACCGGGCCCGCGCCGCGGGGTGCACGGAGGCGTTCACCGGCAACGACGCGGGCAACGAACCCATGCTCGCGATCAACAGATGGTTCGGCTACGAGATCTGCGCCACGGAGGTGCGCCATGTCCGCGAACTCGGCTGAGGGGACGTCCCGGTTGGACGTCGTGCTCGTCAAGGCGGGCCGTACGAAGATCCGTTACACGGCGGAGGTGCTCGCCGACGACGGTGTGCGCGTCGTCGTCCGGGCGCCCTGGGCGGGTGAGGGCGTCCGGGACTTCGGGTTCGTGCGGTTCGAACCCGGCGACGTGTTCACCGAGTACTACTGGCGGGACCGGTGGTACTCGGTGAAGGAGGTCCGGGACGGCGCGGGCACGCTGAAGGGCTGGTACTGCGACGTCACCCGCCCCGCCGTCCGCACGGCGGACGAACTCGTCGTCGAGGACCTCGACCTGGACCTGTGGCGCTCCGCCGACGGCGCCGACCTGCGGCGGCTGGACGAGGACGAGTTCGCCGAGAGCGGCCTGCCGGCATCGGACCCGTCGGCGGCGGCCGCCGCGAGGGCCGCGCTCGACGAGTTGGAGGCACTGGCCCGCGACGGCGAGGGCTTCGACGCACTGCTGGTGTAGGAGCCGGGGCGGGCCCCGGCCGGGCTCCGGCAGCGGCCCGCGTCTAAGGGCTGTCCCGCCGTTAGGGACCGGCCGTCATCGCCACCAGCGCGTACCGCTCGTCCGTCACGTCCTTGCCCCACAGACGGGGGTCGCCGGAGAGGTGCTCCAGGCGCACCTCCCGTGCGAGGGGTGCGAGCAGGCCGGTGAGGCGGTCGGCCGGTATGCCGGCCGGGTCGTGGGTCCCCCACACGCCCACGACCAGCACGAACCGCCCGCCGGGGCGCAGCAGCTCCCGCCAGTGGCGCAGGACCCGGCCCGGGTCGGGCAGCGTCCACAGCACGTGCCGTACGAGGATCACGTCGAAGCGCTGCTCCCCGACGGGCGGCGCCGCCGCGTCTCCGGTCAGGAACGCGGCGTCACGGCCGGCGAGCTTGGCGCGGGCCAGGCCGACCATGGCGGGCGAGCTGTCCACCCCGGTGACGCGGTGTCCCTGTTCGGCGGCGAGGAGCGAGAGGCTGCCGGTGCCGCAGCCGAGGTCGAGGACGTCGGAGGCGGTCGCGGGCAGCCACTCGCGGAGCCGGCCGGCCCAGGCCAGCCGCACCCCGGCGTCCCGCAGTCCGTGGTCCGGCTCCTCGTCGAAGGAGGCGGCCCGGTCGTCCCAGTCCACGTCCGTCCCGGCGGGTTCCGTCGCGTCGTCGGTCGTCATGGGACCAGCGTGACACCCGCCACTGACAATCGAACGTGACAGCCGCCACTGACAGACCGGCGCCGATGAGGAACTCTCCCCGAAAGGGTCTACCTCCGTGAGAACGCGGAACCCGGTAGACGCTAAAGGAGGCAGCCATGCGCCGTGTGACCGTGCAGAGGCCCCTGAGGAAGCCGGACAGCCGCCGGGTCCGTGAGGAGGCCGAGGAGCGTCCCGCGGCGCGCCCCGAGGTCCGCAAGGACATCGCGCGCACCTGGTGGCCGGACGGCTGACCGGCCCGGCTCAGTCCAGCCGCTTGCGGTACTGCAGACGGTCGTAGGGCCCCTCGGTCCGCCGTCCCTGGAGTTCGTACCCGTACTTCGGGTAGATCCGCTGGTTCTCCCACATCAGCACGTTCGTGCAGAGCCTGACCTCGCCCAGGCCGAGCGCACGCGCGTGCGCGTCCACGAACCGCAGCAGCCGCCGCCCCACTCCCCTGCCGTGCGCGTCGGGGTGGACGGCGATGCTGTCGAGGAACAGATGGTCCTCGCGCGCCTCGACCACGACGAGCCCGAGCACGGGATCGCCGGTCACGAACACCTTCCCCGCGGCCACGTCCGCCGCGTGGTCCGCGCGCACGGGCTGCGGCACGACGCCGATGCGAGGCAGGTAGGGCAGATAGGCGGCGTCGGTGACGGCCTTCACCGCCGGCACGTCGGCGGCGACGGCCGCCCGGATCTCGTCGTCGGTCATGTCCCGCACGCTACCTACCTCATCGCAGCCTGAGCACCACCTTAAGAGGGCCCTAAAGATCGCCGGGAACCTCCTCCAGCAGGTGTTTTCACGTTTTCCTGGTTCCGGCACCCCCCGTACCGGTTCCGAGGAGATCTCCCATGCCCGCACGCCGCAGGCTCGTCGCCGCCGGCATCGCACCGCTCGCCCTGACCGCGCTGGCCGCCGTACCGGCGTCCGCGCACGGGTCGATGGGCGACCCGGTCAGCCGGGTCGCGCAGTGTTACGCCGAGGGTCCGGAGAGCCCGAGGTCGGCCGCGTGCCGGGCGGCGGTGGCGGCCGGCGGCACCCAGGCGCTCTACGACTGGAACGGCATCCGCATCGGCGACGCGGGCGGGCGGCACCGGGCGCTGATCCCGGACGGCAGCCTGTGCAGCGCCGGCAACGACGAGTTCAAGGGGCTCGACCTGGCCCGCGCCGACTGGCCGGCCACCTCCGTGCACAAGGGGTCGTACACCTTCGGGTACCGCGTGACCGCCCCGCACAAGGGGACCTTCACGGTGTACCTGACGAAGGCGGGCTACGACCCGGCGAAGCCGCTGGCGTGGGCCGACCTCGATCTGGACCACCCGGTGGCGACGGCGACCGACCCGGTGGCCGCGGGCGGCTTCTACACGTTCTCCGGCAGCCTGCCCGAGCGCTCCGGGCGGCAGCTGCTGTATGCGATCTGGCAGCGGTCGGACAGCCCGGAGGCGTTCTACTCGTGCTCGGACGTGGCCTTCGGCGGGAGGGGTGGCGCGGGGGGCGGCACCGGGAAGGGTGACGCGCAGGCCGGTGGGGCGGGAGGGGCCGCCCCTGCGGCTCCGGCCGCCTCGGCGCCCTCCGAGGAGCAGATCGAGGACGGTGCCGACAAGTCGACGGTCGAGCACCACGGGCACGGTGACGACGACGCGAGCACCTCGGCCGAGCCGTCCGCGGCGGCGGATTCGGCGGCCGGGACGGCGGTGGAGGCCGCCGCCGAGCCGAGGGCGGCCGGTGCCTCGCAGGACCTCGCCGAGACCGGCGGCGACGGCAGCACGCCGTATCTCGCGGTCGGCGGCGCGGCCGCCCTGGCGCTGGGTGCGGCGGCCCTGTTCGCCTCGGTCCGCCGGCGTGCGGTGAGCGGCGGGCGGCACGGCCGCTGACCCGGACTCCCGGGCCTGACCGGCGGCTCAGGTCGGTCAGGCCCCGGCGGGCGTCAGTCGAAGACGGACGCGCAGGTGGTGGCGGTGGCGTGCGCCGGGTCGAGCGCGTTGGCCACCTCGTGGAAGGCGATACGGTCGATCAGTCCGATCGCCGCGTGCTCGGAGAGGTCGAGCGGGCACAGGTCCTGGAGCAGGACGTTGTGCACGTCGGACCCGCTGAGGAACTGGCTCCGGTACGGCGTGACGACCTCGTCGTACCGGGTGGCGAGGACCGTGTAGTGCACGCCGGGCTCGGTGTCGCCGCCCGCGTTGAGTTTGGTGAGGAAGGCGGAGCCCGCGACCTGGTCGGCGAGGGCGGGGGTGGCGGTGGAGAGCAGGTCCGCGGCGCCGGGGAAGTACGGCAGCAGCTTGGCGAGGCCGGACAGGGTGGTGCCGTGGTTGTCGGGCGCGATGCCGACGAGGGCGTTCACCTTGGCGGCTCCGCCGAGGAACTTCAGGTAGTAGCGGGGCATCATCCCGCCCTGTGAGTGGCCGACGAGGTCGGTCTCGGCGGTGCCGGTGGCGGTGAGCACCTTGTCGACGAAGGTCCTGAGCTGCTCGGCCGACTTGTCGATGGGGGCGAGGCCGTAGAAGGCGGGGACGCCGGGCAGTTGGCCGTAGTCGAAGGAGAAGACGCAGTATCCGCGGTCCTTCAGGTAGGGCGCGAGGACCAGCCAGTTGTCGACGGAGTTCGCGAAGGTGCCGTGCACGAGGACGACGGGGCGGGGGTGGGCGGTGGAGGGCTTGCAGGAGTAGTCGTTCCACCCTCCTGCACTGGTGGAGGCGGTGGCGGCGTGGGCGCTGGCGGCGGCGGGGACGACGGCGACGGCTGCGGTCAGCAGCAGTGCGGCGAGGGGTCTGAGCGCTCGTTTCCAGGGCAGCATCGTGTGATCTCCTTGCGGCTCACGGGAGGTGCGACGGCCTTACGCCCTGTGATCCGGATCACGAGGAATGCTGTTCACTCGTCAAGTTACGGATGAGTAGCAGAACTGTGAAGTTACGCGTCAGTAAAAACTTCCAGTGATAACTGGTGCCGACCGGCGCCGATCGCTTGGATGCCCTCGACCGGACCGGCCCCTCACCAATGAACCGTCACCAGGCAGGCTTGATCGGACCATAGGGGGCGATGCGGCCCAATTGTTGGCACAACACCCGTACTTCACCCTCGCCGAGCAACTCCGCCCACTCCCGCACGACCGCCGCCGCGGCCGCCTCGGCCGCCCGGGTGCACGCCAGCCCCCGCTCGGTCAGCACGACCAGCCGGGCCCGGGCGTCCTCGGGGTGCGGCCGGCGCTCGGCGTAGCCCTTGCGCACGATCTCCTCGACCAACTGGCTCGCGGCCTGCTTGGTCACGCCGAGGTGGGCGGCGAGGTCGGTGACCGTCGCCCCGCCGGGGGCGAGCCGGGCGAACGCGAAGCCGTGCGCGGGCCGCAGTCCCTCGAAGCCGCGGGCGACCACGCCGTCGTGGATGCGCTGGGTGAGGTCGCCGGCGGCGGCGAGGAGCGCGGCGGACAGGGCCATGGCCTCGGAGTTCTGCACGACTGCATTGAAACACCCTTG
This sequence comes from Streptomyces sp. NPDC005574, assembly GCF_040605435.1. Taxonomy (NCBI): domain Bacteria; kingdom Bacillati; phylum Actinomycetota; class Actinomycetes; order Kitasatosporales; family Streptomycetaceae; genus Streptomyces; species Streptomyces sp. NPDC005574. The sequence goes on along the minus strand of NZ_JBEXCW010000089.1, from coordinate 3,708 downwards.
ACGAATCGGTCAAGCGGCTTGACCATGGATCATATAGTCAAGCTGCTTGACCATTCGGCAGCCACCCGCGAGTCCAGGAGGCACACCCATGCCCGTCGTCCGTTCGTCCGAGGCCGTCACCCACGAGATCCACGGCGCCCGCTTCGTCTCGTACGCCACCCCGCGCACCGGAAGCCGGGAGCTGTGCGCCTGGCGGGGCGAGATCCCCGCCGGCACCAGAGCCCCCGCGCACACCGTCAACCGGGAGGAGATCCTCCATCTGCTCACCGGCGAGCTCCTGGTCACCCTCGACGGCGAGACCGGTCCGCTCACCGCCGGGGACACCCTCATCATCAACTCCGGGTCCACCGTGGGCATCGAGAACCCCACCGACCGGACCGCCGTCTCCTGGGTCACCACGTCCGTCGGCCTGGAGGCGGAACTCGCGGACGGCACCCGGATCGTCCCGCCGTGGGCCAACTGAGGTGGGACCAGAGCCTTTCGTCCGGACCCCACGAGCCCGGCCCGATCCGAACGCGAGGCCCCAAGGACCCTACGCGGCCAGGGTCCCCGGCATCACGGCCCGCGGCCCGAACCTCGCCCGCACCCGGTCGGCGACCTCCTCGCCGCGGCGGACCTTCTCGTCGACGGGGTCGAAGGTGAGCTGGTGGGCGGCCTGTTCGGCGGGGCCGAGACCTTCGGCGCGCAGGACCAGCGCGCGGACGCGGGCCCGCTGGAGGCCGAGCGCCTCGTACATCCCGTAGGCCGCGCGGGTCAGTGCCGCCGAGTGCGCTGTCGGCTCGTCGAGGGTGCGGCTGCGGGTGGTCGAGGAGCGGTCGGCGTAGCGCACGGTGAGGGTCAGGGCGCGGCACACCTTGTCCAGGGCGCGGAGCCGGGCACCGAGTTCCCCGGCGGCGGAGAGCAGGGCGCGGCGGTGCCGGTCCGGGTCCAGTTCGTCCCGGGTGAAGGGGTGTTCGGTGGCGAGGACCGGCGTTCCCCCGCTCGACCTGAGCCCGGAGCGGGGGTGGGATGTGGTGTTCGGCACCACCCGGCCGCGGTCGACGCCGCCCGCCCTCTCCCGCAGTTCACGGCCCGCCCGGGCGCCGACCAGCCGCTGCAGGGTGGACAGGGGCGCGGCCGCGACCAGGCCGAGCGTGTCGAGGCCGTACTCGCGCAGGGTGCGGGCGGTCGCGGCACCGACACCGGGCAGCGCGGTGACGGGCCGGGCGGCGAGGAACTCCGCGACACGGTCCGGTTCCCCGGGGACCACGCACGTCACTCCGGGCCGGGCGTCGCGCAGCGCCATCCGGGCCAGCAGCGGGCCGGGGCCGGCGCCGAACAGGCAGTCGACCCCGTGCAGCGCCAGCGTCCGTACCCGGATCACCGAGGCCAGTTCGGCCGCGCTCCGCCCGAAGTACCGCTCGGCGCCCCGCAGATCGGCCAGCGCCCCGTCCGGTGGCAGCGCCTCGACGACCGGCGTGAACTCCTCGATCAGGCCGAGCAGTTCCGGCAGGGCGCCCTCGCGGGTCGCAGGCAGCTGGAAACGTACGCAGAGGATGGTCATCCCGCACTCCCCGGACTCTGGTGCCACAACTTCCTTGTCTTCGCGGGCTCGCCGCCCGCCGGTCGCAGATCCGCCCACGGATGCATCTCGTAGCCGGTCGACATCCGGATGGTGCGGCCGCGGGCGGCCTCCATCGGGTCCTGGGCCGCGGAGCCGGCCGGCGCGGGCCGCCCGTCCGATCCGGCGAGCCGGGCCCGGCTCGCTCCCGCTCCGTCGTCCGGGGCGCCCGCCGGCTCCCCCGGTGGCGCCGGCCGGGCGAGCCGGGCGGCGACCGCGTCCATGCCGCCCTCGCCGCGCAGTTCGACCAGTTCGGCGAGGTTCCAGGCGGCCGCGCCGACCACGCTGAGGCTGCGCGGGCCCCGGCGCTGCACCACCCCGCGCACCAGCAGCAGCCAGGAGTGGAAGACGGTGTGGGCGCAGGCGTCGTGGGAGTCGTCGAAGAAGGCGAGGTCGACCAGGCCGGTGCCGTCGTCCAGGGTGGTGAAGATGACCCGCTTGCCGGACCGGATCGGCGGGGTCTGGGTGGCCGCGCGGGCGCCCGCGACCAGGACCGTCTCCCCGTGCCGTGCCTCGCGCAGCCTGCGTGCCGACACCACGCCCAGTTCGTCGAGGAACTCCCGGTGGTCGTCCATCAGGTTGCGCGAGGCGTCCATGGACAGCACGCCCAGTTCGGCGCTGAGCCGTTCCGCGGAGGAGAGGTCGGGCAGCCCGGCCGGCGCGGTCTCCCGCCCGCCGGACAGCGGGAGTTGGCCGCCCCCCGCACCGCGGCCGCCGCGGTGCAGTTCGGCCAGGTGCAGTTGCAGGTCACGGCGGTTGGCGCCGAACGCGTCCAGCGCGCCGACCTGCGCGAGCCGTCCGGCCAGCGGACGGCTGGGCCGGGCCCGTTCCCAGAAGTCGAGCAGCGAGGCGTACGGCTGCCCGTCGGCGATCCTCGCCGCCTCGGCCTCACTGATGCCGTAGACGTCCGAGAGGGCCAACCGGAGTCCCCAGACCCCTGTTTCAGACACCAGTTCGATACGGTGGGCGACCGCCGAGCGGTTCACGTCCAGCGGCAGGATCGGCACCCCGCGCCGCCGCGCGTCCGCCAGCAGCAGCCGCTTGGGGTACATCCCGGGGTCGTGGGTGAGCAGCCCTGCGTAGAAGGCGGCCGGGTGGTGCGCCTTGAGCCACGCCGACTGGTACGTCGGTACGGCGAAGGCGACCGCGTGCGCCTTGCAGAAGCCGTAGGAGCCGAAGGCCTCGACGATCCCCCAGGTCCGCTGAATCGTTTCCGCGTCGTAGCCGTTGGCCGCCGCGTGCTGCGCGAACCAGAACCGGATCCGTCCCTGCGACTCCGGGTCGGACAGCCCGCGCCGCACCCGGTCCGCCTCGTCGCGCCCGCAGCCGGTCATGATGTCGACGATGTCGATGATCTGCTCGTGGAAGACGACGACCCCGTACGTCTCCTCCAGCGGTCGCTGAAGATCCGGGTGCGGGCAGCGGACCGGCGCCCGCCCGTGCCGCGCCTCGATGAACGGCCGCACCATGTCGGCGGCGACCGGGCCGGGCCGGAAGAGGGAGATGTCGACGACCAGGTCGTGGAAGGTGGCCGGCTGGAGCCGCCCCACCAGGTCCCGCTGGCCCGGCGACTCGATCTGGAAGCAGCCCAGCGTCTCGGTGGAGCGGATGAGTTCGTACGTCGCCGGGTCGTCGGGGCGCACGGCGTCCAGGTCGATCCGCTCCCCCGTCGCCCGCTCCGTCTCCGCGACCGCGTGGGCCATCGCCGACTGCATCCGCACGCCCAGCACGTCGAGCTTGAGCAGTCCGAGGTCCTCGACGTCGTCCTTGTCGAACTGCGCCATGGGAAACCCCTCGCCGCTGGTCGGCACGACCGGCTGTAGGGTCCACAATTTAACCTCGCGCTTTCACGAGGTGGGGCGTCCGATACTTGATCAAATAAGCGGAGAGTGCTCCTGACCTGCAACGATGGGACTTGTCTAGGGTCCTGTTGGCTGCACGGAAAGAAGCACTCTCCAGGTGAAGAAGCGTATCGGGTCGTACCCGCGTGTCCGCATCGAGGGCGGCGGCCGGGCGGTGGTCTCGCAGGCCGGGGGCGTGCTGCTGGTCGAGACAGTCCGCAAGTCCGGCCTGGACACCGCGATATCAGCGGCGCTGACGCCGTGGCG
>NZ_JBEXCW010000088.1:0-29944 GCF_040605435.1 Streptomyces sp. NPDC005574 | reverse complement strand
TCAAGAGCGCCACCCCGGTCACCGCGACGGAGACCGTCACCGTCGTCGCCGCGGCCAGTGCGGACGCCACCAACACGTCACCGGAAGGCGTCTGGCGTCCCGGCACCCTTACGGCGCCCGGCGCCCGGCGCGTCAGACGTCGAAACGGCGCACGCCGGACGGTGTCACCACCGCGTGCACCGCCCGGTCGTGCGGCTCGGTCGGGACGCTTGCGACCACCTCCTCGTCGTACAGCAGCACCACGAGGGCGGGCCGGGCGTGCGCGCGTTCCAGGCGGGCGAGGACGCGGTCGTAGGATCCCCCGCCGCGTCCCAGGCGCATGCCGCGCGCGTCGACCGCGAGGCCGGGCAGCAGGACCACGTCGGCGGCGGACACGGCCTCCGGGCCGAGCCGCTCGCCGGCCGGCTCGAAGAGGGTCATCCGCCCGCCGTGCCGCACGCGCGCGAGGGAGCCCTCCCCGGCGTACGCGCCCCAGTCGAGGTCGTTGTCGGGCAGCAGGGCGGGCAGCAGGACGCGCACGCCCCGGGCGCGCAGCGCGTCCAGCAGCGTGAGGGTCCCGGGCTCGCTCCCCACGGAGACGTACGCCGCCACCGTGCGCGCCCGCGCGAGTTCGGGCAGTTCCAGCGCCCGCGCGGCCAGCGCGGTGGCCGTCTCGCGCACGACATCCCCCGTCAACCTGTTCCTCACCGTGAGGAACTCCCGCCGCAACATTCGCTTGTCAGGCTCGGCCGGACGTCCGGTGTCGGTCACCTTCGCTCCCATACCCTGTCCAATATGTTCATATGACAGATAATTAACCGGACCTGCAGATTCCTTGCAAACGCACCGGATAAGGTTGCGCGCATGACCCAGTCGCACACCAGGATCAGCAAGGCTGTCATCCCCGCAGCAGGCCTCGGCACCCGGTTCCTGCCGGCCACCAAGGCCACTCCCAAGGAGATGCTGCCGGTCGTGGACAAGCCGGCGATCCAGTACGTGGTCGAAGAAGCCGTGTCCGCCGGCCTCGACGACGTCCTCATGATCACGGGCCGCAACAAGCGCCCCCTGGAGGACCACTTCGACCGCAACTACGAACTGGAGTCCGCCCTCCAGAAGAAGGGTGACGCGAAACGCCTCGCCAAGGTCCAGGAGTCCAGCGACCTGGCGACCATGCACTACGTCCGGCAGGGCGACCCCAGAGGTCTGGGTCACGCAGTCCTGTGCGCGGCTCCGCACGTCGGCCACGAGCCCTTCGCCGTCCTGCTCGGCGACGACCTGATCGACCCGCGCGACCCGCTGCTCGCGCGCATGGTCGAGGTGCGGGAGCAGCGCGGCGGCAGCGTCGTCGCCCTCATGGAGGTCGCGCCGGAGCAGATCCACCTCTACGGAAGCGCGGCCGTCGAACCCACCGAGGACGGCGACGTCGTCAAGGTGACCGGCCTGGTCGAGAAGCCGGACGCGGCGGACGCCCCGTCGAACTACGCGATCATCGGCCGCTACGTCCTGGACCCGGCCGTCTTCGGGATACTGCGCACCACCGAGCCCGGCCGCGGCGGCGAGATCCAGCTCACCGACGCCCTCCAGCAGCTCGCCGAGGACGAGAAGGTTGGCGGCCCCGTGCACGGCGTCGTCTTCAAGGGCCGCCGCTATGACACCGGCGACCGTGGCGACTACCTGCGTGCCATTGTCAGACTCGCATGCGAACGTGAAGACCTGGGCCCGGACTTCCGCGCCTGGCTTCGCAGTTACGTAGCCGAGGAGATGTAGCCACGTTGAGCAGCGCCGCGCCCCGCACCACCGGCCAGCACCACCTGTGGTCGGTGGACGAACACCTGGAGGACATCCTCGCCACCGTCCGCCCCCTGGACCCCATCGAGCTGCAACTGCTCGACGCCCAGGGCTGTGTCCTGGTGGAGGACGTCACCGTGCCGGTGTCCCTGCCGCCGTTCGACAACAGCTCGATGGACGGGTACGCGGTGCGCGTGGCGGACGTCGCGGGCGCGAGCGGGGAGTTCCCCGCCGTCCTGGAGGTCGTCGGGGACGTCGCGGCGGGCGAGTCGCAGCTGCTCCACGTCGGGCCCGGCCAGAGCGCCCGCATCATGACCGGCGCCCCGCTGCCGCCCGGCGCCGAGGCCGTCGTCCCCGTGGAGTGGACCGACGGGGGCCTCGGCGAGGGCCCCGTCACCGGGATGCGGGCCCGAAGCCTGGCGCCCGAGGGCGCCGCCGGACACGTCCACGTGTACCGGCCGGCCGAAGACCGCGCGCACGTGCGCGCGCAGGGCAGCGACGTGAGGGCCGGCGACCGCGCCCTGGAGGCCGGTACCGTCCTCGGCCCGCCGCAGATCGCCCTGCTCGCGGCGATCGGCCGCGGCACCGCCCGTGTCCGCCCGCGTCCGCGCGTGGTCGTCATGTCCACCGGCAGTGAACTCCTGCCGCCCGGCGAGGAACTGGGCAGCGGCCAGATCTACGACTCCAACAGCTTCGCCCTCACCGCCGCCGCCCGTGACGCCGGCGCCATCGCCTACCGCGTCGGTGCCGTCGCCGACGACGCCGAGACGCTCCGGTCCACCATCGACGACCAGCTCGTCCGGGCCGACCTCGTGGTCACCACGGGCGGTGTGAGCGTCGGCGCGTACGACGTCGTCAAGGAGGCACTCGCCTCCACCGGCGACGAGGACGAGGCGGGCGGAGGAGTCGACTTCCGCCGGCTCGCCATGCAGCCGGGCAAGCCGCAGGGCTTCGGCACGATCGGCCCGGACCACACGCCGCTGCTGGCCCTCCCCGGAAACCCGGTGTCGTCGTACGTCTCCTTCGAGCTGTTCGTGCGCCCCGCCATCCGCACCCTCATGGGACTCGCCGACGTGCACCGGGCGTCCGTGCGGGCGACGCTGACCGCGGACAAGGCACTGACCTCCCCGAAGGGGCGCCGGCAGTTCCTGCGCGGCACGCACACCGACGGCACGGTGCGCCCGGTCGGCGGCGCCGGCTCCCACCTGGTCGCGGCCCTCGCGCACGCCGACGCGCTGATCGTCGTCCCCGAGGACGTCGAGACCGTCGAGCCCGGCACCGAGGTCGAGGTCATCCTGCTCGGCTGAGGCGCGCGCGCCGTCCGGGGCACACCCCGCGCGCGTGCCGCTCCGCCGGGAGCGCGGGAAGGCCCCGCTCCGGCGGCGGTCCCCGGTCCACGGGGCGCGGGAGATCCCCGGGGACCTCCTCCGCTGAAGGCGCCGGGTTGGAGGTACCGTGGCGCGCACAACAGGCCCGCGCACCGCACCGCGGCGGGCCCGCAACCGGGAGCGCCACACACCATGACCGTGCCTTCCCGGGGGGACACCCCCGGACCAGACGTGCAGGACCGACTGACCCACATCGACGAGGCGGGCGCCGCCCGCATGGTCGACGTCTCGGGGAAGGACGTCACCGCGCGCACCGCCCGCGCCAGTGGACGCGTCCTGGTCTCGCCCCGCGTGGTCGAGCTGCTGCGCGGTGAGGGCGTCCCCAAGGGTGACGCCCTGGCCACCGCGCGGATCGCGGGCATCATGGGCGCCAAGCGCACCCCGGATCTGATCCCGCTGTGCCACCCGTTGTCGGTGTCGGGTGTGAAACTGGATCTGGCGGTCGCCGACGACGCCGTGGAGATCCTCGCCACGGTCCGCACGACGGACCGCACGGGTGTCGAGATGGAGGCCCTCACCGCGGTCTCCGTCGCCGCGCTCACGGTGATCGACATGGTCAAGGCGGTCGACAAGGGAGCGGTCATCACGGACGTTCGGGTGGAGGAGAAGACGGGCGGCAAGTCGGGCGACTGGAGCCGGACATGAGCGCCGGGCCCTACCGCGCGCTGGTCGTGACCGCCTCCAATCGCGCCGCCGCCGGGGTGTACGAGGACAGGGGCGGGCCGCTCGTCGCCGCGGGCCTCGAAAGCCTCGGGTTCCAGGTCGACGGGGTGCGGGTCGTCCCCGACGGCGACCCCGTGGCGGCCGCCCTGCGGGCCGGCGTGGAGGCCGGCTACGACGTCGTGGTCACCACCGGCGGCACCGGGATCTCCCCCACCGACCGCACCCCCGAGGCGACCCGCGAGGTGATCGACCAGGAGGTCCCGGGCATCGCCGAGGCCATCAGGGCGTACGGACGGGACAAGGTGCCGACCGCGGCGCTCTCCCGCGGACTCGCCGGAGTGGCCGGGCGGACGCTGATCGTCAACCTGCCGGGCTCCACCGGCGGGGTGAAGGACGGACTCACCGTCCTGGAGCCCCTGCTGGCGCACGCCGTCGCCCAGATCCGCGGCGGGGACCACCCCAGACCCGACGCCGGTCACGGGGGTGCGAGCTGAACAGCCCATCGTGGCCCGTCGTGCTCGCGGACGGCGACGTCGTCCTGCGGCCGATAAGGGCGCGTGACCAGCGGGTGTGGCGCGAGGTCAACCGGCGCAACCGGGACTGGCTGCGCCCCTGGGAGGCGACCATCCCGCCGCCCACGCCGAGCGGGCCCATCGCGCACCGGCCGACGTACCGCCAGATGGTCAGGCACCTGCGGGCCGAGGCGAACGCGGGGCGGATGCTGCCGTTCGTCATCGAGTACCGGGGGCGGCTGGTCGGGCAGTTGACGGTCGCAGGCATCACCTGGGGCTCGATGTGCTCGGGGCACGTCGGCTACTGGGTGGACCAGTCGGTGGCCGGCCGCGGGGTGATGCCGACCGCCGTGGCGCTCGTGGTCGACCACTGTTTCCGGACCGTGGGCCTGCACCGCGTCGAGGTCTGCATTCGCCCGGAGAACACGCCCAGCCGCCGGGTCGTGGAGAAACTCGGATTCCGTGACGAGGGGCTCAGGCCGCGTTATCTCCACATCGACGGTGCCTGGCGCGACCACCTCGTCTTCGCGCTCACCGCGGAGGAGGTGCCGGACGGGTTGCTGCGGCGCTGGCAGCGGGCACGCTCGCAGAACACCCCGCACGACACGTCCCGCCCGGGAAATTGAATAAGTGTTCGAAAATGATCGCCGGATGACCGCCTTGGGGCATGGAATTCGCGTCCTGGGCGGCCTGTTGATCGCATCGGTCACAAAAAAAGCTCGAAATATCAGCCAGATCGTGCGACACACCGGCTCAATTGGCGGATGGCCTCACACAAATCCCTCTACCGTGTGAGGCGTGAGCAGCAGCGGCCTCATCTACGCAGTCATTGTCGGGGCCTGGGCCGCCTACTTGGTGCCGATGTGGCTCCGTAGGCAGGACGAGCTGAACGAGGCCCGTCCGACGGAACGCTTCAGTACAGCCATCCGGTTGCTGTCCGGACGGGCCGGTATGGAGCGCCGATACGCCAAGGACCGGCGGGCGCGCTCCACCGACGAGGCGGAGCCCAGCGCCGTGGAGCCGGAACCGCCCACCGATTCGGTGGACGTCCGGGCCTTCGCCATGCCTCCGGCCCGCCCGCAGTCCCAGGCCGGCCCGCAGCCCAAGGCCACCGGCCGGGCGGAAGCGGCCCGTGAACCGGCGCGCGAGCAGGTCAGAGAACAGGTAAGGGAACCCGCGCGGGAAACGGTTCGCGAGCAGGGCCGGGAACCGGGGCGCGCACCGGCGTCCGCGGCCGGACCGGACGCCGCACGGGCCCGTAAGCGTGTCCCGGCCGCACGGCGCGCCCCGTCGGACGCCGGAGCCGAGGCGGCCGCAGCGCGCGCCCGGCGCACGAAGGTGCTCGCGCGCCGCCGACGCACCACGGTGATGCTCTTCATCGCCTTCACCCTCGGCGCGATCGTCGCCGCCGTCGGAGGACTCGCGTTCCTGTGGGCGCCCGGCGTGCCCGCCGTGCTCCTCAGCGGCTACATCGCCTACCTCCGCACGCAGGAACACCGCCGTTTCGCCTACCAGATGGACCGGCGCCAGGCGGAGGTCGCCGCGCAGCGGCTGCGCGAGCGCGCCCGCCAGCCGCGCCGGCGGGCCGCGGTGGACACCGGCACCGAGTCGGTCGAGTCGGAGGACGGCCCCGAGCCCGAGGCCGACTCCGGGCTGTCGGCGCTCGCCGCGGACCGGCGGGCGCTGGTCGAGCAGACCGACCACGCCGAGTGGGTCGACCAGCAGCGTGAGCGCCAGCGGCGGCCGGGACACGGCGACAGCTGGGAGCCGGTGCCGGTGCCCCTGCCGACGTACGTGACCGCGCCGGTCGCCCCGCGTGCCACCAGCGACGTCGACCTGGGCGCGCCGGACGCCTGGAGCTCGGCGCGGTCCAGTTCCGTGCCGTCGGAGCACGAGGCGGAGTCCGGTGCGCGGGCCGGCGCGGCGGGGGAGGCCTCGTCCGACGAGGAGGACGCGACCGCGCCCGACGAGCGGAGCGACGCCCGTCGTGCCGCGTCCGCACGCCGTGCGCGGGAGCGCGGACGCACGCCGCTCTTCGACCAGTACGAGGACGGCGAGCGGCCCCGGGCCGCCAACGAGTAGACGCCCGGCGGGGGGCCGGGCCCCGGTCATGACCAGCCAGGAACGGATTTCCGAGCATCAGGACCGGGATGCTAGAGTTTCACTCGTTGCAAGGGCCTGTGGCGCAGTCCGGTAGCGCACCTCGTTCGCATCGAGGGGGCCAGGGGTTCGAATCCCCTCAGGTCCACGCAGCTCAAAGCCCCGGTCGGGTTATCCCGACCGGGGCTTTGACATGTCTACCCCCTTCCGGCCCCTTCCGGTGCCGTAGTGCCAGGCCCGCCGCCCCCACCGCCGGGACCACCGTGAGCACCGCGCACGCCCCCGCCGTCGATGCAGTCTCGGCCCACGGCATCCGCACCGCCGACCGCGCGCCCAGCAGGTCCAGCGCGCCCCACAGGCCGAGCAGTTGGAGCCCGGCCACCAGGATGCCCAGCATGGCGCCGACCGCCACCACCGCGATCGCCTCCGCCGCGACCAGGCGCAGCACCTGCCCGCCGGTCGCGCCCGCGAGCCGCAGTGTCCGCAGTTCCCGTCTCCGGCCGGTGGTCGCCATGACCTGGGTGGTGGCGAGGGAGATGCCCGTGTAGAGGAGGGCGATGCCGAGGACGAGGAAGAGCCCGAGGCGGCTCGCGGAGCCGGTCCGGGGGGTCGCCGCCCTGATCCACTCCTCGCGCGTGAGGACCCGGGCCGGTGTCCGCAGCGCTCTCCGTACCTCCGCAGCCACCGCGTCCGTGTCGCCCGCCGCCGTCACCTTCACGTCCACGCGGTCGACGGGCGCACCGCCCGCGTTGGCCGGGGTGACGTACACCCCGTTGTCGCCGGTCCCGGTGGACAGCACCGCGGCGATCCGCAGCGACCTCCGGGTGCCGTCGCCCAGCCACACCGTCACCCGCTGCCCGACACGGTGGGCGGCCCACTCCTCGTTGACGACGATCGAGTCGTCGTCCAGGGCAGCGATCCGCCCGGACGTCACCGGCAGCCGTACGGTGGCCGCGAGCCCCCGGGGATCCACCGCGTGGGCCTCGGACCTGACGAGAGCGACTCCGTCCTCCAGGACGTGGACCGTGCTCGTCGCGCTCGCGGCGGCCTCGGCGCCGGGCACCGCGCGCAGGCGCCGTACGGTCGCCGCGTCGAAGCCGTCCGAGCCGGCCGCCGCCGTCACCACGAGGTCGGCCGTCGTGCGCCGGTCCAGCTCGGCCGACCTCGCCGCGCCCAAGGTGGCACCGGCGCCCAGCAGTGAACCGGTCAGAGCGACCGTGACCAGCACCGGAGCCGCCACGGCGGCCGTGCGGTGCGTGCCCGCGCCCGCGCGGACCAGCATGCCGCCGGCGCCCGGCAGCCGCGCCGGCAGCCAGGTGATCAGCCGCGTCAGCGGGCGGACCAGGGCGGGGGAGAGCAGGGCGGCCGCGGAGATCAGCAGCATCGGACGGCTGACGTACGACTTGCGGTGCAGCAGCTCGCCCGGTTCGCTCAGCAGCGTCAGGGCGAGGGTGACGGCCGCCACCGCGAGCAGGGCCGCGCCGCACAGCAGGCGTCCCCGGGTAAGGGTCCCGCTGTCGGCGGACGCCTCGCGCAGCGCCTCGGCGGGCCTGGTCCGGCCGGCCCGCCAGGACGCGGCGGCCGCCCCCGCCGACGCCACGAACAGACCGGTCCAGAAAGCCACTTGGTACGGCCATACGTGGTCGCGGATGGTGAACCAGGCCGGTGCCAGACCCTCGTCGACGACCCGCGCGGCGAGATGCGGGGCGGCCCACCCGCCGAGGGCGCAGCCCGCCGCCGAGGCGAGGACACCGACGACCAGCGCCTCCGTGAGGACGGTCCGGCGGATCTGACCCGGGGTCGCGCCCGCCGTTCGCAGCAAGCCGAACTCACGGCGCCGGCGGGCCACCACGAACGCGGAGGTGGACGCCACCACGAACACCGACACGAACCCCGAGACTCCGCCCGCCGTGCCGAACAGGGCGTTCAGCGCGGTGAGTTCCTCGGCCTCCCGGTCGGGATCGGCGTCCGCGAGGCGCCGTGCGCCGCCGGTGAGGACCTCGGCCCGGCCACCCACCACCCGCCGTACGGTCGAGGCGTCCGCGTCCACCACCAACTGCCGGCTGATGGGAGCCAGTCGGGCGGCTCGGTGGTCGGTGAAGAAGACGGCGTCCTCGAAGTCCGGGCCGCGCAGCGTGCCGACCACCCGCACGGTGCCGGAGTCGGTCCGCACCCGCCGGCCCACCGCCGTCCAGTCGCCGGTGACCGCCACCTCTCCGGCGGCCCGGGGCGCCCGCCCGGCGCTCAGCTCGTACCGGGCGAACGCGGCGGTCGGCCAGGGGTGGCCCACCAGACCGTCCGGCCCGCCCTCGGCCCGAACCGCGAAGGAGCGGTCCAGGGTGACCTCGCCGAGGTGCCGCAGCACGGCGACCGTCCGCTCCAGCACGGCGTGGGGACGGGCCAGCCGCTGGGTGCGTACGCCGTTCGGCGTCTCCACGCGCAGGGTGTCCCGCCCCCGCACGACGACCGGGGCCCCGGCGAACCGCTCCGGTCCGCGCGGCGGGGCGTCGAGCGTGGAGGCGAGAGCCAGGCCCATCACCGCCAGCAGGGCGACGCCCAGCGACAGCGCGAGGAAGCTGCCGGTGAAGGTGACCCAGCGGGACCGCAACCCGCACAGAGCGATGCTCAACACGGCTGCTCCCCCGCCGAGTTCGGGCAGGCTCTCGCGTCCGGCGCGGTGGACGGACGTGAGGTCCGGCCCGTCCCCCACCCCGCCGTCCGCTCGGCGATCTCACCGGCCGGCGCCCCCGCCAGCTCCCCGTGCACCCGGCCGTCGACGAGCAGGACCACACGGTCGGTGTACGACGCGGCCACCGGATCGTGCGTCACCATCACGACCGTACGGCCGTCGGTGTCGGCCATGTCCCGCAGCAGAGCCAGCACTTCGCGTCCCGTCGCCGCGTCGAGCGCCCCGGTCGGCTCGTCCCCGAACAGCACCTCGGGGCGGGTGATCAGCGCCCGGGCCAGCGCGACGCGCTGCTGCTCACCGCCGGACAGCCGGCCGGGAAGATGGCCGGCCCGGCCGTCGAGGCCGACCCGGCGCAGCGCCTCCCGCACCCGGTCCTTCGGGGGCCGCCGGCCGGCCAGCCGCAGCGGCAGCGCCACGTTCTGCGCCGCGGTCAGCGACGGCAGCAGGTTGTACGCCTGGAACACGAAGCCGATCCGCTCGCGCCGCAGCAACGTCAGCCGCCGCTCGCCCAGTTCCGTCAGCTCCGTACCGCCGAGCCGGACGGAGCCCGCGTCCGGACGGTCGAGCCCGGCCGCGCACTGGAGCAGGGTCGACTTGCCGGAACCCGACGGGCCCATGACAGCCGTGAAGGAACCCCGGGCGAAGGTCAGCGAGACCCCGTCCAGGGCGGTCACCCGGCCACGACCGGACCTGAACCACCTGCTCACGGAGTCCAGCGCGATCGCGTCGCCGCCCACCCGCGCCGCCACCGCCGTAGCCGCTCCGACCGTCCCCTCCGCCCCCACCGCCGCCTCCGCCCCCGCCTTCCCCTCCGCTCCAGCCGCGCCCCGCGAGCCCTGGCCATTCAGGTGCTTCAGTCTTTTCCGCTGATTCGGTTGGCTCATCCGGTTCATCGTGTTCCGCGCCCCCAGTCGTCCGGTTCCGTCGGCGTCCGTTCCGTCGGCTCCACGAAACCGTGCGACCGGGGCACCGAGCAGTGCGGCAGGGGCGAGAGTCGAGGTAGGGCCAGGCATACCCCGAAGACTCCGGCCACACCGATGGCACCCGCCCCGCCCCGGCTCCTACGGTGATCTCCATGCGGGCACGGAGCATGTGGGCGGCGCTGAGGGCGCGGGGGTACCTGGGGTCGGCCTGGCCGTGGCGCGCGGTCGCCTTCCTGGTGAGCGGGGGACTGCTCGGGGCGGCCGTCCTCGTGGTGCTCGTGAGCGGATTCCTGGCCGGCGGCGTGCTCGCCGTGGCCCTGATCGGTCTGCCGCTGCTGGTGCTCACCGCGCTGACCGGCATCCCGGTGGCCGCCGTGGAGCGACAGCGGCTGCGTCTGGTCGCGGCCCATGGGGTGCCCGCCGGACAGCACCGGGTACCGGACCGGTCGGGCCTCGGGGCGTGGCTGTCCACCCGGCTGCGGGAGGCCCTGACCTGGCGGGAGCTGGCGTACGCGACCCTGTTCGCCCTGGTGCTGTGGCCCCTCGACGCGCTTGCCGTCGCGCTCGCCCTCGCCCTGCCGGCGACCATGGCCGCCGCGCCGGCCCTGGTCGCCGTCGACGGCGAGGCGAAGATCGTCAAGCTGTGGACCGTCACCACCTGGCCGGACGCCTGCGCGGTCGCCGTGCTCGGCGTACTGCTCCTGGCGGCCGGCGGATACCTCCTCGGGGCCGCGGCCGCGGCGCGCGGGGACCTCACCCGGATCCTGCTCACCGCGAAGGACGGCGAGCGGATCGCCGAACTGGTGCGCTCCCGGGCCCGGTTGGTGGACGCCTTCGAGGCGGAGCGGCGGCGCATCGAACGCGATCTGCACGACGGGGCGCAGCAACGGCTCGTCGCCCTCACCCTGGCCCTCGGACTGGCCCGCCTCGACGCCCCGCCCGGACCACTCGCCGACCAGCTCGCCAAGGCCCACGACGAGGCCGGCGGGGCCCTCGCGGAACTGCGCGAACTCATCCACGGCATCCACCCCGAGGTCCTCACCGACTACGGCCTCGAAGCCGCCGTCGCGGACGCCGCCGACCGCAGCCCCGTGCCCGTCGACCTCGACCTGAGGCTGCCCGGGCGGCTCCCCCCGTCCGTCGAGAGCGCCGCGTACTTCGCCGTCCGCGAGGCGCTGGCCAACGTGGCCCGGCACAGCGCGGCGACCCGCGCCCGGGTCGGCGCGCAGCACGACGGCGGTCGGCTGGTCCTGGTGATCGGCGACGACGGGGTCGGCGGCGCGGACCCCGGCGGCGGCACCGGACTGACCGGTCTCGCCGACCGCGTGGCCGTCCTCGATGGCACACTCACCCTGTCCAGCCCGCCCGGCGGGCCGACCCTGCTGCGTGTGGAGATCCCTTGCCGGCCGAGCGAACAGACCGTCCCCTGCGCCTAGTTCTCGCCGAGGACAGCGTGCTCCTGCGGGAGGGCCTGGTCGGACTCCTCACCCGGTTCGGGCACGAGGTCGTGGCGGCCGTCGGTGACGCGGACGCGCTGCTCGCCGCCGTCGCCGACCTCGCACCGGACGCCGTGGTGACCGACGTACGCATGCCGCCCGGCTTCCAGGACGAGGGCCTGCGCGCGGCGGTGCGGCTGCGCGAGGAGCGGCCCGGACTGCCGGTGCTCGTCCTCAGCCAGTACGTGCAGCGGGCCTACGCCGCCGAACTCCTCGACTCCGGCGACGGAACCGGCGTCGGCTACCTGCTCAAGGACCGCGTGGGCCAGGTCGAGGAGTTCGTCGCCGCGCTGCGCGAGGTCGCGGCCGGCGGCACGGTCGTCGACCCCGAGGTCGTACGGCAGTTGCTGCGCCGGCGCCGCGACCCGCTGGCCCGGCTCACCCCGCGCGAACGGGAGGTGCTCGCGCTGGTCGCGGAGGGCCGGTCGAACGGCGCGATCGCCCGGACCCTGGTCGTCTCCGAGGCGGCCGTCGGCAAGCACATCGGCGGCATCCTCACCAAGCTGGACCTGCCCCCGGCCGACGACACCCACCGCAGGGTCCTCGCCGTGCTCGCCTTCCTGCGGGCCTGAGCCACGGTCCGCGTCCTCGGGCCGCCGCCCGGAGCCGCGTGCCCGGAGCCGCCCGCTCGAAGCCGCGTGCCCGGAGCCGCCCGCTTGAAGCCGCGTCCGCTCGGCGTCTCCCGCCCCGTGTCTCCCGCTCGAAGCCGCCCGCCCGGTGTCGCCCGCCCGGAGCCGTCCGCTCGAAGTAGCGTGCTCAGAGTCGCTTCGCGAAGCAGCGGCTGTCCTCGTGGAAGCGGTAGTAGCCGAACTTGGCGCACGGCTCGTAGCCGGTGGAGGAGTACAGGGCGATCGCCTCCGGCTGCTTCGTGCCGGTCTCCAGGACCATCCGGACGCGGCCGCGGCCGCGGGCGTCCTCCTCCAGCTCGGCCAGGATGCGGCGGGCCAGACCCAGGCCGCGGGCCCGCTCGACGACGTACATCCGCTTGAGCTCGGCGTCCCCGTCGAGGTTGCCCTCGCCGTTGGCGTCCCGGGTGCGCCAGCCGCCCGTGGCCAGCGGGGTGCCGCTCTCGTCGTACGCGATCAGGTACACGCCGTTCGGCGGGCCGAAGTCGGCCGGGTCCAGCTCGGTGGCGTCGCCGCCGTCGCCGTAGCGCACGTGGTACTCCGCCTGGACCTGGTCGTTCAGCTTGACGGCGTCGGGGTGGTCGAACGCGACGCGACGAATGTTCATTCTTCCTACCGTATTTCAATGCAATGGTGGAACGGGACTCTGTCCAGTGTGCCGGTATCGTGCCCGAGTGCTCACTGTGACCTCCGCCAACGTGAACGGGCTGCGCGCCGCCGCGAAGAAGGGCTTCGTGGAGTGGCTCGCCGCCACCTCCGCCGACGTGCTCTGCCTCCAGGAGGTGCGCGCCGAGCCGCACCAACTGCCCGACGAGGTCCGCGCGCCCGACGGCTGGCACGTCACGCACGCACCCGCCGCCGCCAAGGGCCGCGCCGGCGTCTCCCTGTACACCCGCCGCGAACCCGACCGGGTGCGGACCGGATTCGGCTCCGCCGAGTTCGACGGCAGCGGCCGCTACCTGGAGGCCGACCTGCCCGGTGTGACGGTCGCCTCCCTCTACCTGCCCTCCGGCGAGGTCGGCACCGACCGCCAGGACGAGAAGCTCCGCTTCATGTCCGAGTTCCTCACCCATCTCAGGGAACTGCGCGTGCGCGCCGCCGCCGACGGACGCGAGGTGGTCGTCTGCGGCGACTGGAACATCGCCCACCGGCAGGCCGACCTGAAGAACTGGCGGGCCAACCAGAAGAAGTCCGGCTTCCTCCCGGAGGAGCGGGCCTGGCTGACCCAGGTCCTCGACGCGGCGGACGGCGGCTACGTCGACGTCGTACGCACCCTGCACCCCGAGGCGGAGGGGCCGTACACCTGGTGGTCCTACCGGGGGCGCGCCTTCGACAACGACTCGGGGTGGAGGATCGATCTGCACGTCTCCACCCCCGGTCTCGCCGCCAAGGCGGTCAAGGGCTTCGTCGAGCGGGCGGCCACCCATGACGAGCGCTGGTCGGACCACGCGCCGGTGACGGTCGTCTACGACCTCTGAGCGCGGCGGCCCCGGCCGGGCGCTCCACCCGAAGGCCGACGCGCAGCGGGCCGCGGGCACGCCGTGGCCGGTCGCACCGTGCCCGGCGCCCTTGCCGAGGCCCTGTCGAGCCCGTTCACCGCTGCGCGCGCATCCTCCGGTCCAGGGCCAGGGAGAGTTCCGCCTCCACCACGCTGCGGGCCAGGGGGCGCAGGCGGGGCAGGTCCTCCTCGCTCGCGTGGCGCAGGATCAGGTCGGCGAAGAGTTCGGCGAGGGCGTCGGCGTGTTCGCGGACGCGGACGCCCGCCGCCAGCACCTCCGCGAGCGGGATGCCCTCGCGGACCAGGGCCGAGGAGACGTCGAGCAGGCGCCGGCTGATGTGGACGATCTCGTCGCCGTCGGTGCCGAGGTAGCCGAGGTCCAGGGCGGCGGCGAGGTTCTCGGGGGTGACCTCGCCCTCGAAGCGGGCGGCGAGTTCCTCGGGGGTGAGGCGGACCGGTTCCTCCTCGGTCGGGACGCCGACGCCGAGGAGGTCGCCGACGTCGCGGCCGTGGTCGAACGCCTCGGCGAGTTCGGCGATGCCGTTGAGGGTGTGGCCGCGTTCCAGCAGGGCGGAGATGGTGCGCAGACGGGCCAGGTGGCTGTCGTCGTACCAGGCGATACGGCCCTCCCGGCGCGGCGGCTGGATCAGCTTGCGCTCGCGGTAGAAGCGCAGGGTGCGCACCGTGATGCCGGCCTCCCCGGCCAGCTCCTCCATTCGGTACTCGCGCTTGTCTGCCACGTCCGCACCCTATGTCGTACCGAAGGTAACTTTCGTGGGCCCGCCCCCTACCCATCGGTACGGAGCTGTTCTACAGTCCGATTGCGCCAGTGTTCACTGGCGCGGTCGCGTGGGGCTGTGGAGGGCGTCGGGATGAGCGAACACGAGCATGTACGGGTGGCGGTGATCGGGTCCGGCTTCGGCGGGCTGGGGGCCGCGGTACGGCTGCGCCGCGAGGGCGTCACCGACTTCGTGGTCCTGGAACGGGCCGGCAGCGTCGGCGGCACCTGGCGTGACAACAGCTATCCGGGCTGCGCCTGCGACGTGCCGTCCCACCTCTACTCCTTCTCCTTCGCGCCCAACCCGGACTGGCCGCGCACCTTCTCCGGACAGGAGCACATCCGCGCCTACCTGGAACACGTCACGGACGTCTTCGGGCTGCGCCCGCACATCCGCCTCGACTCCGAGGTGCTGCGGATGACCTGGAACGCCGAACGGCTGTGCTGGGACATCGAGACGAGCGGCGGCGACCTGTCCGCGGACCTCGTCGTCTCCGCCACCGGGCCGCTGTCCGACCCGAGGATCCCGGCCGTCCCGGGCCTGGAGACCTTCCCCGGCAAGGTCTTCCACTCCGCGCGCTGGGACCACGACTACGACCTGCGCGGCAAGCGGGTCGCCATGGTCGGCACCGGCGCCTCCGCGATCCAGATCGTGCCCGCCGTCCAGCCGGACGTCTCCCGGCTGACCCTCTTCCAGCGCACCCCGCCGTGGGTGATGCCCCGCGTCGACCGGGCCGTCAGCGGTCCGGAGCGCTGGCTGCACCGGCAGCTGCCCTTCACCGCCCGCGCCCGCCGCGGACTCCTGTGGGGGCTCAGGGAGTTGCAGGTACAGGCGTTCACCAAGCATCCCGACGAACTCGGCCTGGTGGAGCAGCTGGCCAAACGCAACATGGCGCGCGCCATCAAGGACCCCGCACTGCGCGCCAGGCTCACGCCCGACTACCGCATCGGCTGCAAGCGCATCCTGCTGTCCAGCGCCTACTACCCGGCGCTCGCCCAGCCCAACGTGGACCTGGTCGCGAGCGGCCTCGCGGAGGTCCGCGGCTCGACGGTCGTCGCCGCCGACGGCACCGAGGCCGAGGTCGACGCGATCGTCTTCGGCACCGGCTTCCACGTCACCGACATGCCGATCGCCGAGCGGGTGGTGGGCGCCGACGGGCGGACCCTCGCCGAGGCGTGGAAGGGCGGCATGGAGGCCCTGCGCGGCGCCTCGGCGGCCGGCTTCCCCAACTGGCTGTCGATCATCGGGCCCAACACCGGCCTCGGGAACTCGTCCATGATCCTGATGATCGAGTCCCAGCTGAACTACCTGGCCGACTTCGTACGGCAGCTCGACGTCCTCGGCGGCCGCGCCGCGCTCGACGCCCGGCCGGGAGCCGTACAGGCATGGAACGACCGGGTGCAGGAGCGGATGAGGCGCACGGTGTGGAACACCGGCGGCTGCACCAGCTGGTACCTGGACGCGAGCGGCCGCAACAGCACCATCTGGCCCGGCACCACGACCGAGTTCCGGCGCGCGACGCGGCGCGTGGACCTCGCGGAGTACGAGGTGCTGCGCGCCCCCGCGGACCAGGCCGCACCCGCCGGGTTCGCCGCCCCTGCCGGCCAGGCCGGGTCCGCCGCGGAGGTGACCGCGTGAGCCGCCTCGCGCACATGGCCACGGGGCCCTACGCCCCGCCCGTCCCCGCCCGCACCCTCACCGTGCTCTCCGCCGACGGCGCCCCGCTGCACGTCGAGGTGCACGGCCCGGACGGCGCGCCAGCCGTCGTGCTGGCCCACGGCTGGACCTGCTCCACCGCCTTCTGGGCCGCCCAGTTGCGCGACCTGGCGACCGACCACCGGGTCTTCGCCTACGACCAGCGCGGCCACGGACGCAGCCCGGCCCACCCGGCGTGCGGCACGGACGCGCTCGCCGACGACCTCGAAGCCGTCCTCGCCGCCACCCTCGCGCCGGGCGAGCAGGCCGTCGTCGCCGGTCACTCGATGGGCGGGATGACGGTCCTGGCCGCCGCCGGCCGCCCCGCGTTCCGCGAGCACGCGGCGGCCGTCCTGCTGTGCAGCACCGGCAGTTCGGGCCTGGTCGCCGAGTCGCTGATCGTGCCGATGCGCGCGGGACGGCTCAGGACCTGGCTGACGAAGCGGGTCCTCGGTTCCCGGGCCCCCCTCGGACCGGTCACGCCTCTCGCCCTGCGCATCCTCAAGTACGGGACGATGGGCCCCGGTTCGGCCCCGCACATGGTCGAGGCGTGCGCCCGGATCGTGCACGCCTGCCCCCGCGCCGTGCGGCACGCCTGGTCGCAGGTGCTCGACCTGCTCGATCTCGATCACGCCGTAGGTGAGTTGCGGGCGCCCACGGCCGTCGTCGTCGGCACCGCCGACCGGCTCACCCCGCCGGTGCACGCCCGCTCGCTGGCGGCCGCGCTGCCCCACTGCCTCGGGGTCACGGAACTGCCCGGGCTCGGCCACATGACGCCGGTCGAGGCGCCCGAACTCGTCACCGGGAAGATCCGGGAACTCGTCACCACGTACGTATCCGTGCGGCACGCCAAGGAGGACGCATGAGCAGGGTGAGTCTGGAAGGGCAGGTCGCGGTCGTCACCGGGGCCGCGCGGGGCGTGGGCGAACTGCTCGCCCGCAAACTGTCCGCGCGTGGCGCGAAGGTGGCCCTCGTCGGGCTGGAGCCGGACGCCCTCAAGCAGGTCGCCGAGCGGCTGCACACCGAGAGCGCCCACTGGTACGCCGACGTCACCGACCACGAGGCGATGGCCCAGGTGGCCCGCGAGGTCAAGGAGCGGTTCGGGAAGGTCGACATCGTCGTCGCCAACGCGGGTGTCGCCAACGGCGGCCCCTTCGTGGACGCCGACCCGGAGGCGTGGCGGCGGGTCATCGAGGTCAACCTGATCGGATCGGCGATGACCGCCCGCGCCTTCCTGCCGCTGCTCATGGAGAGCCGGGGCTACCTGCTGCAGATCGCCTCCCTCGCGGCGATCACCCCGGCGCCGATGATGACGGCGTACTGCGCGTCCAAGTCGGGCGTGGAGGCGTACGCGCACAGTCTGCGGGCCGAGGTCGGCTACAAGGGCGTGCGGGTCGGGGTCGGTTACCTGTCGTGGACCGACACCGACATGGTGCGCGGGGCCGACCAGGACGACGTGATGCGGGAGTTGAGGCAGCGGCTGCCGTGGCCGTCGAACAAGACCTACCCGCTGGGTCCGGCGGTGGACCGGATCGTCGCCGGCATCGAGCGGCGCTCGTCCCACGTCTACGGGCAGTGGTGGCTGCGCGGGATGCAGGGGGTGCGCGGGTATCTGCCGGGCCTCATCGGCACGGTGGGGCAGCGGGAGATGCGGCGCTTCGCCCCGCGCCTGGACGGCATGCGGTCCGGGCTGGTGGGAGCGGGCGGCGCGGCCGACGAGGAGGCCAGGGCTACGCACCGTAACTGATCGAAATGCGCGCCGTGTCGGACCGTGTGAATCTGGTCGAGGCCCCAGCAAGGGGCCCCAGAACACCCCATACAGGAGTGAACCCACATGGGTATGAAGGACCAGTTCCAGGAGAAGTCCGAGCAGTGGCAGCGTCAGGCCAAGGAGAAGGCCGAGCAGGGCCGGGAGCAGGCCCCGCAGCGTGGCCGCCGGCGTGACGAGGACGCCGCGCGCATGCGGCCCGAGCACGAGCGTGAGGACGAGGACCGCATGAGCCAGGACTACGACGCCTGACGTCCTCCGCAGCGCGGAAGGGGTGCCCTGGTGAAGGGCACCCCTTTCACGTCCCGCCGCGGACCACCGGCCCCGGCTGCCGGGCAACGGGCCGACGGGCGGGGGGCGTTGCCGCTACCGGCTCCTCGGCGGCAGCTTCGGCCGCGACCGGTCGGGCACGTTCCCGAGGTCCGGCGGCGAGGCCGGCGGTTTCGTCGCCAGCAGCTCCAGCGCGAGCTGTACGGCGTCGTCCAGTTGGGCGTGACGGCCCTCGGCCCAGTCCAGCGGGGTGCGGAGGATCTCCAGGTCGGGCTCCACACCGCGGTTCTCGACGGACCAGCCGTAGGCGTCGAACCAGGCCGCGTTCATCGGCACGGTGATCACGGTGCCGTCGCCGAGCTCGTGGCGGCCGGTCATCCCGACCACTCCGCCCCAGGTCCGCTGGCCGACCACCGGCCCGAGACCCAGCAGCTTGAAGGCCGCTGTGATCATGTCACCGTCGGAGGCGGTCGCCTCGTCCGCCAGCGCGACCACCGGCCCCCGGGGGGCGTTGGAGGCGTACGACACCGGCTGGGCGTCGCGCGTCAGGTCCCAGCCGATGATCGTGCGGGTCAGCTTCTCGACCACCAGCTCGCTGATGTGACCGCCCGCGTTGCCGCGCACGTCCACCAGCAGCGCGGGCCGCGACACCTCCATCCGCAGGTCCCGGTTGAACTGCGCCCAGCCCGAGCCGCCCATGTCGGGGATGTGCAGATAGCCGCAGCGGTTACCGCTCAACTCCCGTACGACCTCGCGGCGTTTGGCCACCCAGTCCTGGTAGCGCAGCGGCCGCTCGTCGACGAGCGGGACGACCGCCACCCGCCGCGGTCCGCCGTCGCCCCCGGCCGGCCGGAACGTCAGCTCCACGGTGGTGCCGCCCGCGCCGGCCAGCAGCGGGAAGGGCCCGGCGTCCGGGTCCACCGGGCGCCCGTCGACATGGGTCAGGACCGCCCCTTCGCGGATGCCGGTGCCCGCCAGGGGGGAACGGGCCTTGGAGTCGGAGGACTCGCCGGGCAGGATCCGCCGCACCGCCCAACCCCCGTCGCGGCACACCAGGTTGGCGCCCAGCAGCCCCTGCCGGCGCTGGTAGTGCGGTGGTCCCTCGTTGCGGCGGGCGGCGGTCACGTACGCGTAGGAGGTGCCGAGTTCGCCCAGCACCTCCCGCAGCAGGTCCGCGAACTCGTCCGGAGAGGCGACCCGTTCGACCAGCGGCCGGTACTGCGCGAGCACCCCGTCCCAGTCGATCCCGCACATCCCCGGCTCCCAGAAGTAGGCGCGGATCAGCCGGCCCGCCTCCTCGTACGACTGGCGCCACTCGGCGGCCGGGTCGGCCTCGTGCAGGATGCGCCGTAGGTCGATCCAGACCGTGGAGTCGCCGTCGCCCGGCTCGGTGGCCGGCACCGCCCGCAGGTCGCCCTCGTCGACCACGACCAGCCGCGAACCGTCGCCGCTCACCGCGAACCAGTCCAGGTGCTCGACCAGTTCGGACTTCTTCGCCTTGCTGATGCCGAAGTGCTCCAGCGTCGGACGCCCGCTGGTGTCGTCCGGGTTCACGAACGTCTCGCCCAGCGCACCGGAGATCGGCCACCGCAGCCAGACCAGTCCGCCGCCGGCGACCGGATGCAGTGCCGAGTACTTCGACGCGGGAACCGGGAAGGGCGTCACCCGGCTGGCCAGCCCCTCGATCTCGACGGTGACCGTGCTGCCGTCGCCCGGCCCGTCGTCCTCCAGCGGGTCCAGGCCCCCCGCCGCGGGCCGGCCCTCGGGGGTGAGCGCGAACGGCGAGGGCGTGGCCGAGGAGAGCGGGACCAGGTAGGGGCGGCAGCCGAGCGGGAAGGACAGGTCCCCGGTGTGCACGTCGTAGACGGGGTCGAAGCCGCGCCAGGACAGGAACGCCAGATAGCGGCCGTCCCGGGTGAACACCGGGTTCTCGTCCTCGAAACGGCCGTTGGTGACGTCGACGATCAGCGGTTCCCCCCGGCCGGGAGCGGATCCGGTGCCCGGACCGGAGATGCGGGCCATCTTGATCTGCCGCAGCGACCTGCCGATCCCCGGGTGCGACCAGGTCAGCCACGCCCCGTCCGGAGAGAACGCGAGATCCCGCACCGGCCCGTTCACCGACCGGATCAGCTCGGTGACGTCGGTGACACCTGTGACATCCGTGACGTCGGTGACACCCGTGACGACGGTGACCTCGGTGGCCGCCTCGCCGGCATCCGTCCCCGACTCCAGGTCCTCCGGGTCCTCCGGGTCCTCCGGGTCCTCTGGGTCCTGCGAGTCCTGCGAGTCCTGCGAGTCCTGCGAATCGTCCGAGTCCTGCGAATCGTCCGAGTCCTCCGAGACGGTGAGCAGCAGCAGCCGTCCGTCGTGGGAGGCGACGGCGAGGCGTTCGCCCTGCGGGTCCGACACCAGTTCCAGGACCCGGCCCAGCCGCCCGGAGGCGAGCCTTCTCGGTTCCCGGTCACCGGTGGCCCGGGGCAGGTAGGCGATCTCGACGGCGTCCTCGCCCTCCGCGTCCGTCACGTACGCGACCCGGCCGGCGGAGCCGAGCATCTCCGGGAGCCGGACCCGTACCCCCGGCGTGTCGGTGATCGTGCGGGCCGGGCCGTCCCGGTGGGTGAGCCAGTACAGACTGCCCCGCACGACGACCGCGCTCGCGCGGCCCGTCTCGTCCACCGAGATGCCGTCCACGTGCCGGGCGGCGGGGACCTGGTACGGGCGCCGGCCCGCGCGCGGACCGCTCAGCGTCACGTCGAGGCGGCGCGGGAGGGAGTCCGCGGCCAGGTCGTCGACGATCCACAGGTCGCCCGCGCACTGGTACACCACGCGGGTGCCGTCGCTGGCGGCGTGCCGGGCGTAGAAGGCGTCGTGGTCGGTGTGCCGGCGCAGCCCCGAGCCGTCGTACGCGCACGAGTAGAGGTTGCCGACGCCCTCGTGGTCGGAGAGGAACGCGATCCGGCCGCCCACGAACATGGGGGAGTGCAGATGCCCCTCCAGGTCGGGCAGCAGCCGCTCGCCGTGCAGCCACAGCCGGCCCGTGGCGCCGCCCCGGTAGCGTTTCCAGGCGGCCGGCTCGTGCGGCGGCGTGCCGGTGAGCAGCAGCGTCCTTCGTTCGCCGTCGAGGTCGGCGACCTGGATGTCGGAGACGGGCCCCCACGGCAGTTTGCGGCCGGGGTCGCCGTCGGTGCGGACCTTGTAGGCCCAGGTGAAGTACGAGAAGGGCTCCCCGTGGGAGGCGACGGCGAGGATCGTGCCGGTCCCCGTCTCCCCGGCCGGCGTCCAGCCGCACACCCGGGTGTCGGCGGAGCCCCAGTGGGTGAGCTGCCGGCCCGGGCCGCCGTCCACCGGGACGAGGTGGATCTCCGGGACGAGGCTGCGCCAGCTCGTGTACGCGAGGTGGCGGCCGTCGGGTGAGAAGCGCGGGTGGCCGGTCTTCGTCCGGTCGACGGTCAGCCGCCAGGCGCGGCCGGGCCCGTCGAGGGGGGCCAGCCAGAGGTCGTCCTCGGCGACGAAGGTCAGCAGGTCGCCGCTCACGTGCGGTAGGCGCAGATAGCTCACCTCCCCATGCTTTTCCGGCGAATGGGGCGGAGCAACTCGTGCAGGAGGGGACACTTGGGCGGGCGTGACCGGGAACACGAACGAAACAGTTTCGTTTCGCTTGCTGGTGCGCTACATTCGTCACGTACGAAACAGTCTCGTTCGCGGTGTCGTCCGGGAGTCCGGAGAAGGAAGGTGAGAGCAATGACTGAGGTCGCAGCGGCGCGTCGCAGTCGTATCACCCCCGAGCGTGAGGCCGAGCTGTACGCGGCCGTGCTCGAACTGCTCCGGGAAGTCGGCTACGACGCCCTGACCATGGACGCCGTGGCCGCGCGCACACGCTCCAGCAAGGCCACGCTCTACCGTCAGTGGGGCGGCAAGCCCGAACTGGTCGTCAAGGCCATGCGGCACAACAAGCCGGGCGGCGTCGCCGACGTCGACACCGGCTCCCTGCGCGGCGACCTCCTGACGATGGTCACCCGCGAGGACGACTGCACCATGGAACGGAACTCCGACCTGATGCGCGCGCTGGCCATGGCGGCGCACGGGAACCCGGATCTGATGCGGGCGCTCAAGGAGCTGCTCGTCGAACCGGAGATGGAGGAGTTCCAGCACGTCATGCGCCGCGCTGTCGATCGCGGCGAGGTCCGCGCCGACTGCCCGGCGCTGGAGTACGTCATGCACATGTTGATCGGCGCTTTCGCCACCCGCACGCTGATCGACGAGCAGCCCCCCACGCAGGACTTCCTGCGTTCTTACATCGACGCCGTGGTACTCCCCGCCCTCGGCGCGCCCACTTCCTGACCCGTCCCCGCAGCCAGCCCACCTGACGTCACCGCTCACGTCGTCGGGCCGATCACCCCTGCCCACCCGCCGGGCTGATCAACCCTGCCCCGCAAGACCCACGACCTGACCGGGAGTACGCCCTCGTGGCCTCGTTCCTCTATCGACTCGGCCGGCTCGCCTTCAGGCGACGGCACTTCGTCGCCCTCCTGTGGGTGGCCCTGCTGACGCTCGCGGGCGTCGGCGCGGCCTCCGCGCCCGCCGCGGGCTCCACCTCCTTCTCGATCCCGGGGGTCGAGGCCCAGAAGGCCTTCGACCTGCTGGAACAGCGCTTCCCCGGAGCCAGCGCCGACGGTGCCACCGCGCGGGTCGTCTTCAAGGCGCCCGACGGCGAGAAGATGACCGACGCCGCCAACCGGGCGACCGTCGCGAAGACGGTGAAGGCCCTCGGCGACGGCTCCGAGGTCGCCTCCGTGACCGACCCCTTCACGACGCACGCCGTGAGCGAGGACGGGACCGTCGCCTACACCTCGGTGAGGTACACGGTCTCCTCCGTCGAGCTGAAGGACTCCTCCAGGACCATCCTGGAGACCACCGCGGACAAGGCGAAGGACGCCGGGCTGACCGTCGAGATGGGCGGTGACGCCCTCCAGGCCCAGCCCGAACAGGCGGCCACCGGCGAGATCATCGGCCTGGCCATCGCCGCGGTCGTCCTCGTCGTCACCCTCGGCTCCCTGGTCGCGGCCGGACTGCCCCTGCTGACGGCGATCATCGGCGTCGGCATCGGCGTCGCCGGCATCACCAGCCTCGCCAGCGCGCTAGACCTCGGCGACTCCACCTCCACCCTCGCGCTGATGATCGGCCTCGCCGTCGGCATCGACTACGCGCTGTTCATCGTCTCCCGCTACCGCGCCGAACTCGCCGAGGGCCGCGAGCGTGAGGAAGCGGTCGGCCGGGCCGTCGGCACCGCGGGCTCCGCGGTCGTCTTCGCGGGACTCACGGTCGTCATCGCGCTGGCCGGACTCGCGGTCGTCAACGTGCCGATGCTCACCAAGATGGGTCTCGCGGCCGCCGGCACCGTCGTCATCGCCGTCCTCATCGCGCTCACCATGATCCCGGCGCTGCTCGGCTACGCGGGCCGCAAGGTCCGGCCCGCCGGCCAGAAGGGCGGACTGCTCGGCCGCCGCCCCGCCGCGCGGACCGGCGTGACCAAGCCCAACATGGGCACGCGCTGGGCGAGCTTCGTCGTCCGCCGCCCCGTCGCCGTACTGCTGCTCGGTGTCGTCGGCCTCGGCGCGCTGGCCCTGCCCGCCACCCAGCTGGAACTGGGCCTGCCCGACGACGGCACCCAGCCGACGTCCACCACCCAGCGCAAGGCCTACGACCTGCTCTCGGACGGCTTCGGCCCCGGCTTCAACGGCCCCCTGATGGTCGTGGTCGACGCCAAGGGCGCCGCCGACCCGAAGGCCGCCGCGTCCGCGGTGACCGACCAGGTCAAGGGCCTCAAAGACGTCGTGACGGTGTCCAAGGCGCAGTTCAACCAGCCCGGCGACACCGCGATGATCACCGTCGTCCCCAGGTCGAAGCCGTCCTCGACGCAGACCGAGGACCTGGTGCACGCCATCCGGGACGCGGGCGCCGAGGTGCGCGCCGACACGGACGCCAGGGTGCTGGTCACCGGCACCACGGCGATGAACATCGACTTCTCGCAGAAGCTCAACGACGCGCTGGTCCCCTACCTGGCGCTGGTCGTCGGCCTCGCCTTCCTGCTGCTGATCGTGGTCTTCCGCTCGATCCTGGTCCCGCTGAAGGCGGCCCTCGGCTTCCTGCTCAGCGTGCTGGCCGCCCTCGGCGCCGTCGTCGCGGTCTTCCAGTGGGGCTGGCTGGCGGGCCTCATAGGCGTCGAGGAGACCGGCCCGATCATGTCGATGATGCCGATCTTCATGGTGGGCGTGGTCTTCGGCCTGGCGATGGACTACGAGGTGTTCCTCGTGACCCGCATGCGGGAGGCGTACGTCCACGGCGAGCGGCCCACCGAGGCCGTCGTGACCGGGTTCAAGTACGGCGCCCGGGTGGTCACCGCCGCCGCGATCATCATGATGGCCGTCTTCTCCGGCTTCATCGGCTCCAGCGAGTCGATGATCAAGATGATCGGCTTCGGCCTCGCGATCGCCGTCTTCCTGGACGCCTTCGTGGTCCGCATGACCATCGTCCCGGCGGTCCTCGCACTCCTCGGCAAGCGGGCCTGGTGGCTCCCGAAGTGGCTCGACCGGGCCCTGCCGAACGTGGACGTGGAGGGCGAGGGTCTGCGGACCCCGGGCACCACCAAGGACACGGACCCCGACGAGGACCGGGAACTGGTCAGGGCCTGAGCACGGAGCCCGACACCCGGTGACGACCGGGCGGCCTCCCGAACCGGCGACGCGGCACCCCGCGCGCCCGGTGCGGGAGGCCGCGTCGCGTGGCCGCGCGACTTGGCGGACACGCTTCCGCTACGGCGGTCCGACCGTTCGGGCCGCCTGGTGCGGGGGGCGTGTCGCGTGGCCGCGTCGCGTGGCCGCGCGACCTGGCGGACGCGCGGACGCGCCCCCCGCTCCCGCGGGCAAACCCGTTCGCCCGCCCCCGCGGCCACCGCTAGCGTGCCGTGCATGACGTCGACCGACACCGAAGACTCCGGAGTCCACCCCCGCTTCGCCGAAGCCCTGCGCGAGCTGGGCCTCGGCGACCTGATCCCGCGGGCGCGCCGGTTCCCGGAGGCCACCCGTACCGCCGCCGAGGCCGCCGCAGCCATCGGGTGTGAGCTGAGCCAGATCTGCAAGTCCCTGATCTTCGCCGCGGACGGGGTCCCGGTCCTCGTCCTCATGGACGGCGCCTCCCGCGTCGACCTCGACCTCGTCCGGCGGGCGCTGGGCGCCGACAAGGTGACGCGGGCCCGCGTCGACGTCGTACGGGAGACCACCGGGTACGCCATCGGGGGAGTCCCGCCGTTCGGGCACCGGACGCGGACCCGCGTGCTCGCGGACCGTTCGCTGCTCGACCACGACCTGGTGTGGGCCGCCGCGGGCAACCCGCACACGGTCTTCCCCATCGAGCCCAAGACGCTCGTCGCGCACGCCGGCGGCACCCTCGTGGACGTACGCGAGCGGACGGCGTGACCCCGCTGGTCACCGCGGCCGTCCTGCTCGCGGCGGTGACGCACGCCAGCTGGAACGCGATCGCCCACCGCATCACGGACAAGCTGGTCGGCTTCACCCTGATCGCCGGCGGCGGCCTGGTCATCGGCCTGGGCATGACGCCGTTCGTACGGCTCCCCGCGGCGGACGCCTGGCCGTATCTGTGCGCCTCGGCCTGTGTCCACATGGCCTACTACGCGCTGCTGATGAAGTCCTTCCGGCTGGGCGACTTCGGCCAGGCGTATCCGATCGCGCGCGGCACCGCGCCCCTCGTGGTCACCCTGCTCGCCGCCGTCTTCGCCGACGAGGTGCCCGACGGATGGGCGGCCGCGGGCATCGCCCTGTCCTGCGCGGGACTCACGGGCGTCGCCCTCTGGGGGCTGCGCGGACGCCGGCCCGACTGGGCGGCCATCGGCGCGGCCCTCGCGACCGGCCTGACCATCGCCGCGTACACGGTCCTCGACGGCCTCGGCGTACGCGCCTCGGGCACCCCCCTCGGCTACATCGCCTGGCTGATGGCGGTACAGGGCGCGGGCGTCCCGGCGTACGCACTGTGGCGGCGCAGAGGCCGACTCCTCCCTGCGCTACGGCCGTTCGCAGCCGTCGGCCTGCTGGGCGCCGCCCTCTCCGTCGCCGCCTACGCCCTGGTCCTGTGGGCCCAGACCAAGGCGGCCCTGGCGCCGATCGCGGCGTTGAGAGAGTCGTCGATCATCGTCGGCGCGGCCATCGGCGCGGTGTTCTTCAAGGAGCGGTTCGGTGCTCCGAGGATCGCCGCCGCGGGCCTGCTGGTCCTCGGGATCGGGCTCATGCTGCACGCCGGCTAGGACCACCGCCCGCGCCGCCGCCGTACTCCCGCGCGCCCGGCAGCCGATGCCCGCCCACCCGTGCGGGCGCGCCGGTCGGGGGGCACTCTGGAAGCAGACGTTCCGGAGGTGATCCTGATGACGCAGACCGCGCATCCGTCAGTGGGCTGGCACATCGAGCTGGAGTTCCAGGAGGACGAGCGGCACACGCGGGCGGCCGCGATGGTGCGGTTGCCCGACGGCACCGAGATACGCACGCACGGACACGCCAGCCGCCACCAGTCCGACTCCAACCAGCCCCGGGTGGGGGAGGAGGTCGCGGGGGCGCGGGCGCTCAACGAGCTCGCGATGCAGCTGCTGACCAAGGCACACGGGGAGATCGATGAGGAGTCGGGACGCACGTCGCACTCGATCAACGTGTGAGCGCCCGCGGGTCCCGAGACAGGTTTGGCCTTCCCCGACGGTGGCTCTGACGTGGGGCTTGCCTTCCCCTGACGCGGGAGGGCGTATCAAGGAAGGGTGGCGCCGGGCGAGCGCCGGGCACCCCCTTGCCGTGCTCGCCCGGCCACGCCATGCGCGGAGGGCGTCGAGGGGCGGGGCGGATGGTCGGCAGGCAGAAGCGTTCGGAACGGACCGTCGAACGGCTGGTGACCGCTGCCGCCGACCAGTTCGCGCGGCGCGGCTACGTGCGGGCGACCCTGGCCGACATCAGCAGCCGCGCCGGGGTGACCAAGGGGGCGCTGTTCTTCCACTTCGCCTCCAAGGACGAACTGGCCGTCGCCGTGCAGGAACGCGGACGGGAGCTGATGGAACGCTCGGTCGCCCGGCTCGGGCCGGCCGAGGGCGCGTACCTGCAGAGCGTCGTCGACCTGAGCTTCGTCCTGCTGCGGCTGCTGCGGGAGGACGTGTTCGTCCGGGCGTCGGTGCGCATCGCGCGGGAGCACCGTGACGGCGAGGCGGCGGACGCCCCCGGAGACGTCGTCGCCGGGGGCGGGCCCGAGGCGGACTCCGACGCGGAGGGCGTCGAGGAGCTCGGCTTCTACCGGGTGTGGCTGGAACTGCTGTGGGACCTGATGGCCGAGGCGCGGCGCAGCGGTGAGCTGAGCCGGACCGTCGCGGACACCTCGGCGCGCACCCTGGTCACGGCGGTGGTGGCGGGTGTCGAGGCGCTGACCTGGCTGGGCACGCAGCGCGCGGAGTCCGAGGCCTGGCTCACCGACCTCTGGTCGCTGCTGCTGCCGGCCCTGCGGCCCGACCGCCCGGACCGCCGGCCGGTGCGCACGACGGCGCCCGCACGGCCGGTGGCGCGAGGCCGGCCGTCGTGACCCGGACGGCCGGACGGCCGGACGGTCGAACCGGCTGCCGGGTTGCCGGGTTGCCGGGTTGCCGGGTTGCCGGGTCGCCGGGTCGCCGTCAGCCGGTTCCCGCGCCCGCCTCCTCCAGGGCCGGCAGGCCCACCGCGGCGCGGCACTCGGCGGAGCCGGCCGGTTCGAAGCGGGACAGCCGCCGGGCCGGGACGGTGCCCGGCAGCACGAAGTTCCACAGGTCCGTCACCCGGGCGTGCAGGTCCTCGCGGCGGGTGCGGACGTGCGAGGCGATCTGGATACCGGTGAAGGAACCGCACAGGAACGTCGCCAGGTCGGTCACGTTGACCTCGGGGAGGATGTCGCCCCGGCCCTGCGCCGGCGCCAGGCAGTCACGCAGCGCGTCGATCCAGGAGTTGTACGGCGTGGGGTCGGGGTCGGTGAACGAGCCGAACTCGATCACCAGCCGGATGCCGGCCCGGACCCGGACGTCGGTGAGCAGCCCGTGGGCCAGCTGGTGGGAGAGGTCGATCGCGGTCTGCACACCCGGCATCGTGGTGCTGGACACCGGACGGAAGAGCTCGAACTGCTCCTCTATCAGCGTGCGGGCGAGCGCTTCCTTGGACTGGAAGTGGAAGTACAACGCCCCCTTGGTGACGCCCGCGTGGTGGGAGACCTCGCTCAGACTCGTACTCCCGAAGCCCGTGCTGTCGAAGGCGGCCGCCGCCCCGTCGAGGATCGCCTGCCGGGTGATTTCGGCTCGTTCCTGCCTGGCCCTGGCCACTCCGTGCCTCCTGTCCGCCGCGGTGCGGATGGTGGTCTTCCATCCTTCCGGTGATCACCACGGCAAGTAGCTGGAACCAGACTGCCTGAACTAGCGAAAAAAAACCAGTCAACTAGTATGGTTACGGAAGTGAGGCCACACGTGGGGGGCGGGCTTTCCTGCCTCGTGTCCTGTTCATTCTGCGGGTAGCTGACGTCTGCGCGCGTCTCAGGAGGCAAGCGATGAGTCCACTTAAGCAAGCCGTCCGACCGGATTCTTTAACTCCGGGTAGGGAAGCCGAGCTCTTCGAGCGCACCGTCCCTCGCGGGCTCGTGCACCGGTCCGCCGTCTCCGAGGTCCTGCTCACCGGGCTGCGGCCCAGCGGACGGGACAAGTACCACATAGGTGCCCAGTGGGCGCGGGGCCACTGCTACTACGGCCCGGTGGCCGGCCGGTGGCACGACCCGATGCTGCTGGGAGAATCGATCCGGCAGGCCGGGCTGCTGCTGGCGCACGAGGCGCTCGGCATCCCGCTGGACCACCGGTTCCTCACCAAGTCCACCTCCTTCGAGATGACGGAGCAGGGCGCGAGACTCGCGGACGCGCCCGCCGACATCGTCCTGTGCGTGAAGCTCCGGGACATCCGCTGCCGCGGCGCGTACGTGTCCTCGTTCGCCCTCGACGTGCTCGCCCACCGCGGCGGCGAACTCATGGGCCGCGGACACGCGGCCAGCGACTGCGTCGGGCAGGCGGTGTACCGCAGGCTGCGCGGCGCCCGCGCCGAGGCCAGACCGTCGTACGGCCTCATACGCGCCGTCGAGCCGCGACTCGTCGGCCGGGTCAGCGAGTTCGACGTCGTCCTGGGCCGGCCCGAGATGGAGGCCGCCGAAGGGCTGGGCGACGTCCACCTGCTGCGCGTCGACGCGACCCACCCCGTCCTGTTCGACCACCCCGTGGACCATGTGCCGGGCATGCTCCTCCTGGAGGCGGCGCGCCAGGCGGGCCTGGCGGCCCTCGGGCTTCCGCGCGGGCTCCTGGTCGGCTGCGAGGCGTCCTTCGACCGGTACGTCGAGTTCGACTCCCCGTGCCTGGTCTCGGCCTCCAGGCCGACGGTGGACGCGGACGGGCTCCGGACGCTGACGATCCAGTTCCACCAGGCCGGCTCGGTGGCCGCGACCTGCGAGGTGTCCGTCCTGGACGGCGAGAGCGCACCGGGGGCTCCCGGCGCGGCCTGACCCGGGGTGCGGTGTCCCCGACCCGGGCCGCGGGGTCCGGGCCGGGGACAGGGGCGGGACACCACCCGGTGCAAGGGTCGGTGCCGAGGTAGGCGCGGAGCACCTCGGGGTCCCTGCGGACCTCGTCGGGGGTGCCGTGGGCGATGGACCGGCCGAAGTCGAGGACGGTGAC